>JBJEWN010000288.1:0-2488 GCA_051885075.1 Bullifex sp. | reverse complement strand
ACAGCATCAAGACCTTCACCTGTTTTTGCCGAGACGGGGAAGAACCGGAGATCAGGGTTTCTCATCAGGGCAGCTTCCTTTACTTTCTCAAGGTCAAAGTCGAAATAGGGGAGTGTGTCAATCTTGTTGATGACAAGCGCAGACGCAACCTGGAACATCAGTGGATACTTCAGAGGTTTGTCATGACCTTCCGGAACGGAGAGGATGACAAGGTTCTTCACGGCTCCGGTGTCGAACTCAGCGGGACATACAAGGTTTCCCACGTTTTCAAGTACGACAAGGTCAAGACCGTCACATCCGAGTTCGGTAAGGCCCTGCCTCGTCATCGATGCATCGAGGTGGCACATGCCGCCCGTATGGAGCTGAATGGACTTTATCCCGATATCGGAAATGGCTTTCGCATCCACATCGCCGTCGATGTCAGCTTCCATCACCCCGATCTTAAGTTCTTCGGCAAGGCGGGGAAGGATGCCTTTGAGAAGGGTGGTCTTGCCGCTTCCGGGAGATGACATCAGATTCAGAAGGAACGTCTTCTTTTCCCTGAGTTCTCCTCTCAGTTTTTCCGCATCCCTGTCATTGTCCGCAAAGACACTCTGTTTGACTTCTATGATCCTTACCGTGTCACTCATCTTTTACTTCCATCTCCTTAATCATTATTTCATTGCCTTCCAGAAGATATGTGCGTCCGCTTCCGCAGTGCGGACATGTCTTCCCGTACTCAACGGTGGGATACTCTTTATTGCAGTTCTCACAGTATGTAACTGCCTTTATGACTTCAATCTTCAGCGTGGCATCCTTAAGTACCGCTTCCTTCTTCACTGCCCAGTTCCAGCAGTCCTCAAAGAGATAAGGGATTACGGAAGAGACCTCACCGAGCATCACCGTTACTGAGTTCACCCGCTTGACGTTATTCTCTTCCGCGATCCTTCTCACCTGATCGAGGCAGTGGAATACCACCCCGAGCTCATGCATCTCCCTTGTCCTTTCCCGAGAAGAGTATTTTAACTCCTCTCTTTGCCGCATACGGTATGATCTTGCTGAATTTATTTTCAGCCGTGATCATATCGGTTGCTTCCGGATGGTCACGCTTAAGGCTGATCGCATCAAATGCACACTTTGTCGTACATATTCCGCATCCTATGCACTTGTTCGGATCGGCAATTGTGACGCCGCAGCCAAGGCACCTCGCCGTTTCCGTCTTCACCTGTTCCTCAGTCAGGATGCCCACGCTTTCCGTGAATGCACCATTGTACTTCTCATCGGGCTCCTGCCGTCCTGCAGTGTCATAGGAGATGATTGAAATGTCATCCTTGTCCAGTTCGATGAACTCCCTTCTGTTACGCCCGATCGTCATGTGCCCGTTCTGCACATAGCGGTGGAGTGACTCTGAGGCTTCATGCCCCTGAGCAATCGCATCAATTGCGAATTTCGGACCTGTGAGCACATCGCCTCCGATGAAGATGTCTGAAACCGCACTCTGGTATGTGAGCTTTTCCGCTTTGGGATAGTAGCCATGGTGGAACTCAAGTGCTTCACCTTTGAAAAGGTCACCTGCCTCAACGCTCTGTCCGATTGCATATATGACCAGTGATGCATCGGATGAGAATGTTTCCTTGTCATCGTATTCAGGCGAGAACCTTCCGTTTTCATCAAATACCCTGGTACACTTCCTGAAGACGACGGACTTTACCTTGCCATCCTCCGCAATGATTTCCTTCGGACCCCAGCCCGGCGTAATTGTAACGCCGTCCTCACGGGCTTCCTTTATTTCCAGCTTCGATGCAGGCATGATGTCCTCCGTTTCCAGGGATACCATGATTACGTTCTCAGCGCCGCTTCTCTTTGCAACCCTTGCCGCATCGATTGCGACGTTGCCGCCTCCGATGACGATGCATGAACCTGAGAGTTTTACATTTCCCGTATTGGCTTTTTTCAGGAACTCAACCGCGGTTGATGTGCCTTCAGCTCTCTCATTCTCAAGGCCGGGGTACTTTCCTCCCTGACATCCGATGGCGATGTAGAAGGCTTTGTAACCTTCATCCCTGAGCTGCTGAATGGTGACATCCTTTCCGACTTCGATGCCGCACTTTATCTCAACCCCGATTTCCCTCATGATGTCGATCTCGGCATCGATGATGTTCTTCTCCAGCTTATATGAAGGAATGCCGTAGCGGAGCATGCCGCCGGGCTCAGCGTTCTTCTCGAAGACAGTGGGGTAATAGCCCATCTGGGCCAGATAGTATGCACAGGAAAGACCTGCAGGCCCTGCTCCTATTACTGCGATCTTCTCCTTCCATCTTCCTTTGTTTGATGCAATGACTATTTCCGGCACATAGCGGTGCTCTGCTTCCAGATCTTTCTGGGCTATGAATTTCTTCACTTCATCAATGGAGACTGCCCTGTCGATCGTGCCTCTCGTGCATGCATCCTCACACCTTTTGTTGCATACCCTTCCGCACACTGCGGGGAAGGGGTTCTCCTTCTTTAT
>JBJEWN010000287.1:0-2492 GCA_051885075.1 Bullifex sp. | reverse complement strand
GGCTCATTCGGTAACTCCGTTGGACTCAGGAATCCCGGTCTTGAAAAAAGCCTCCCTCCCATTGAAGAACTCAGGAAGGAAGGTTTCCGTGCATTACTGAACGTCAGTGTCAGTGCATCCAATCCTGAGGATTTCATCACACTTGTAAAGGCTTTTGATGATGTTGCCGATTCAATCGAGCTTAACTTCTCATGCCCTCATGCTTCTGCAGGCTTCGGTGCCTCCATCGGATGCGACATGAACATCGCATCCCTCTATGTCAGCGAGATAAGACGTGCATATCCTGAGCAGAAATCAGCTCTCCTCATAAAGCTCACTCCCAATGTTCCCGACATAAGTGCAGTAGCGAAGGCTGTGATGGATGCAGGTGCCGACGGTATCGTGGCTATCAACACTGTAGGTCCCGATATTCACATCCATGAGGAATCAGGGCTCCCGATCCTGAATAATAAGCTCGGAGGTAAGGGCGGAAAGAGCGGTGTCTGGGTTCGTGAAAGGGCACTTGAGGCAGTCAGAAGCATAAGAAAGTCAATCGGTGATGATCCCATCATCATCGGTATGGGCGGTGTTTCCTCTGCATATGATGCGGCTGCAATGGTAACTGCAGGTGCTGATGCAGTGGGTCTTGGTTCCGTACTCGGTACTGTAAAACAGCAGGATTGGAGAAGTTATCTTGATTCCATGAAGGAAGAAACCGAATCTCTGCTTTCAGGAAAGACAATAGAAAACAGGTCCGTATCCTTCATCAGAACTGAAAACAGGATGCTTTACACAAAGCATACAGTGCTTTCTTCCGTTGAACATACCAGGGACATGCTCATCCTGACACTATCGGGAACTCTTGACTGCCATGCAGGTGAGTTTGCATTCCTCTTCATTCCCGGAGTCGGAGAAAAGCCCTTCAGCGTTGCCCACAACACACCGCTTACTTTCCTGATCAGGAAGAGAGGAGCTTTCACATCCGCTCTATTTGATCTGAAGGTTGGTGACACTGTCTACACAAGAGGATTATACGGTGCTCCTTTCGATCATAAGAAGGCAGGTAACGTTCTTCTCATCGGAGGAGGCTCCGGTGTTGCAGTTCTTCCATCCCTCTGCCGCATGATCGAAGCCGATGATTCAAGAGTCGACGTGCTCGTCGGAACCACTCTTGAAACGAAGGGCGTAGATGACAAGGCACTCTTTGAAGACTACTTCAGAACCTTCGGGACATATACCGTGATCGCTGATGACGGAAAGCCAGGGCGCGTGCTCGACCATCTTGATGAAGTGCTTCATGATGTTAATGACACATGTGTCTACATTGTAGGGCCTGAAAAGTTCATGAGCATCGCGGCAAAGCGTCTCATGGAAAAAGGCATTTCAAGGGATATGATCTACCTTTCAATGGAGCGCAGCACAATGTGCGGAATCGGAATGTGCGGTGAGTGTGTCTGCGGTGACAGGCTCACATGTCAGTGGGGAACGTTCTTCCCTTACTCATACCTTGAGGACAATGCGGGAGAACTTCTGAAATGATCGACGCCCATGTCCACCTCCGTGATCAGGAACTGTCAGCCAAGGAAACAATAGCACACGGTCTTGCCGTTGCCAAAAAGTGCGGTATCACGAGAGTATTCGACATGCCCAATACAAAGCCGGTGCTTACAGCAAGGGAAGCGATCCTTGACCGCCTTTCCCTTGCAGGTGAGAGTGTTAGGAGAACAAAGGTTTCATACCACGTCCACATGGGCCTTACAAAGGATCCAGCACAGATAAAGGAAGCCGTTCAAACCCATGCAATGCTCTTTCCTCTTGTCATAGGGCTTAAGATGTTTCTCGGAAACTCCACCGGAAACATGGGAATAGTATCCGGGGATGACCAGTTTGCAGTTGTGAAATGCCTCACCGAAAACGGATATAAGGGTGTCATCACCGTCCATGCTGAGAAGGAAGCGTGCATGAAGGGTGAACTCTTCGTTAAGGGACGGGCTGAAACCCACTCCCTTGCTCGCCCTTCGGAAGCTGAGACTGAAGCCATCAGGGACATTATCTCAATCGTTAAGGAAACAGGCTTTGAAGGTACTCTCCACATTGCGCACATCTCGGCAAAAGAAAGTGTTTTGGAAGTCGTGAAGGCAAGAAATGAAGGTATGAAGATCTTCATGGGGGCAACACCCCACCATGCCCTGCTTTCAGTTGAGGATGCAAAGAAGAATCCGTATCTCAAAGTGAATCCTCCCCTGAGAAGTGAAGAAGACAGGGCCTTCATATTCCGGTCCCTTCTGGACGGAACCATCGATTCATGCGAAAGCGATCATGCTCCCCATACCCTTGAAGACAAGGAAAACGGCGCATCGGGACTTCCCGGATTTCCCGGCATGGCACTGCTTCTGGACAGGCTCAGGAAAGCAGGGGCGCCTGATGAGCGTCTTGAATCGCTCTTCGGTAAAAGCGTACTTAAGGAATTCGGGCTTGAGGATGAGGAAGTGTTCCTTCCGAAGGATACTCTG
>JBJEWN010000286.1:0-2492 GCA_051885075.1 Bullifex sp. | reverse complement strand
GGCCCTTATCTTCTTATGCCTTATTTATGTCCTGTTTTTTCGTGCGGTTGTCCTAATAGGCAGGCATGCGTCTTTCCTCCAGGGCAAACAGTTCTGCCCTGTCATTTTTCAGAGGGTAATCCCAGCATCCCATGCGGTCAAGACGTTCGCCTCCGAAGCCCAGTTTGAACCGGGAAAGGCCTGAAAGCGGGTGATGTTCCTCACCCTTAGGGGCAACCCCGAAGAGGTCATATTCCAGCGCACCTCTTTCCTTGGCCATCATCATTGCAGTTGTCTGAAGCAGGTATGTGGACATGTGCTCCCTTCCGGACTATGAGGATGCACCGTACAGATAGCTTGCCATGTCATCGGAAAGGGACAGAAACATTGATGAGAGCGGAATTCCTTCCCGCTCCGCGATAAGGAGCATCACCTCCGCATCGCTTTTCCCGCGGAAGAGTGCCGCAAAGTTCTCCGGTCCATGGTTTCTGATATGGTTTCTTTTAGCGGTTTCCTCATAGAGGGAGAGGAATATACCGAGGTCCTCCGATGTACCGACCCTTATCTTCACACCATGTCTTGCCGCAAGTCCCGTGTTGTATCTTGTCTTACGCTTCATCCGTGCAAATATTTCCTCCTTATCCTCCCTGAGGGAAAAGAAGGTGGTGTTGACTGGAAGCATGACCGATGATGCTGCCCTGATGTTGTGGCTGACGGTTCCCCAGTTCAGCATGATTTCCATGCTCTCGGGCGAGATGTCACCGTCCCTGAACCAGGGAAGATCATATCTTATCAGGATTGTATCCTCATCAAGTTTGTCCCTGAGCGCTTCCGAAAGCTCTTCAATGAATGAACCCATAAGATCCTCATCGGGTGTGAGCAGCGGTCCGTAAGGCACGTACGCGATCACATCAGAGTCCGATATTCGCTTTTCCAGTACCAGTATGTCATCAACGAGAAAGCAGCTGCCGCGCTCGCCTTTCCTTATATCCTTACCCCGTACCCTAATATCGAATGCACGGAGTCTGTATCCGAGATCGCTCTTTACGTCAGACCAGAATGCAGTCTGCTGCAGCAGCGGTGTCAGATACAGATCTCCTGTATCCTTTTCCTTAACCGTAATGTCCATCCATCCATCCACCATATCATGGAAACACATTACCCTCAACCACATGATTCAGGCGCATGGTTTTACCGTACGGGATTAAAATACCGTGAATGACATTCTTTTTCATTATAATTCCCGTACGGGAAAATATTTTGATTATTCTGTTGTTTTATGCTTGCTGTTTCCCGTACGGTATTATTATAATAAAGTATGAGAGTCACTTCTGTCGCCGATATAGGCATCATAGTCAGGGAAAAAAGGAAGAAAACAGGAATGACACAGAAGGAAGCTGCCGGAATAATAGGAGTCGGAGTCAGGTTTCTGTCGGAACTGGAGAACGGCAAGCCTACACTCGAAATTGATAAAGTGTTAAGGGTACTTGTTTTCCTCGGAATTGATTTGGAGGCTTCTGACAGATAATGGGAAAGCTGACGGTATATCACGATGGAAAGATTGTCGGATGGATTTTTTCCGATGCCGTTTCCGGACTGTCATTCAGATATTCGGAATATGCAGACTTCAGATTGTCAGTCAGTCTTCCGATTTCTGACAGGATATATTCTTCCAAAGAGACAGAACCGTTCTTCAGTGGATTGCTTCCGGATGGGGAACAGCGAATTCGTATGGCAGCAGCAGCTCACGTGTCTGCTTCCAGCTGGTTCAGGCTTCTGAGGAAGTATGGACGTGATGTTGCCGGTGCTCTTGAAATATTGGAAGAAGATGAGGTACCTTCCAATCCTGACCACTATTCCTACAGTAAACTGGAAGATAATTCGATAATTGAAAAACTCTCTCTCAGGGACAGTGTGCCATTGCTCTCATGGGGAGGGGAAATACGTATGAGTCTTGCCGGAGCGCAGGATAAGGCTGCCCTTTTCTTCAAAAACGGACAGTTGTACCGTCCTGTAAACGGTGCCCCATCCAATGTAATATTAAAGGCAGGCATCAACGATTATTCGCTGAATGAGTATGTGACGACAAAACTAGCCTCTCTTCTGGGCCTGAATGTTCCTGAGACCATTTTGGCGGACTATGGCGGGTATTATGTTTTTCTGACAAAGCGGTTCGACAGAAGAGAATCGGAAGGCAGGACCATCAGACTGCATCAGGAGGATATGTGTCAGGCTCTCTCTGTTCTCCCGGAAAACAAATATGAGGAAAGCGGAGGCCCCGGACTAAGGGATATTGCGGGCCTGCTGATACGTGAAACAGGGGTACCGATAACCGCTCTCCGTGATTTCGCCAGAGCTGCAGTGTTCAATTATCTCTTTGGAAACTGTGATGCGCATGCCAAAAACTTTTCCCTCCTTTATCCTGAAGAGCATTCAGCACCTGTCCTGTCTCCTGTATATGACCTTATGTGCACAACCATTTATCCCGGATTAAGCAGGAATCTTGCCATGAA
>JBJEWN010000285.1:0-2493 GCA_051885075.1 Bullifex sp. | reverse complement strand
GGCTCAGGTTTTCCACAAAGTATAAAAGTCCCTTTTCCTGCTTCTTCACCCTGCTGTACTCACCCATGAGGACTGCCTGAACCCTGCTGTCCAGATTGCATGATCCCTCCATAACTGATCTGATGTGGGAAAGCAGGTCCTCATCACTGCACCCCTTGACCACGTAATCCCGTGCTCCGGTGGCAAGGGCACTCACTATGATCTCATCACTGTCATGACTGGTGAGATATATGATTCTGGCATCAGGGTCATCCTCAAGGATTCTTTCCGCAGCATCAATACCTGCTGTCTTCGACTCCATTTCAATGTCCATGAGCACTATATCAGGCTTATGGCTGAAATACTCATCCGAGGCACTCTTTCCTGTTGCCGCCTCGGCAACTACCTTAATGTCCCCTGTTTTTTCCAGAGTTTCCCTGATGTCCTGTCTCAGGATATCCATGTCCTCCGCGATCAATACGGTCATACTTCCCACCTTAAGCTTATATCCCTGCCATAACGCGGCAGCATGATGATGAAGGATGTTCCATCCTTACTGCTTTCAAACCTGATGGAACCCATGTGGTTTTTTATGATGCTCCTGGCATAGTACATCCCCATCCCCCATGAACTGGCACTGTTCTTGGTGGAATAGAACGGCTCATAGATGAGCTTACCTTCCTTCTCGCCTATTCCCTTTCCGGAATCGGATACAGTGACGGAAATCCAGAGACGCTCACGGCGGAGCGTTAGGATTACAGGTACATCGGCCTTTCCGTTATCCATGTTGGCCTCGTATGCATTGATGAGTATGTTGTAGACAGCTTCGGAGAGTCCTTCGGCATCTCCCAGCACACTCATGCCATAGGAAAGGTTTTTTATGTTAACGGGAGCTCCCGGATACTTATGATAGAATTTCTCCAGGGCAAGTGATATCACCTGCTCGGCATTTATGGGAACAAGACGGTATTTCTCGCTTCTGAAGGAGGAATAGAGCCCCGTAAGTCTGTTGATAAGTCTGTCGTTCAGAGATGAAAGTGTTTTAAGGTCCTCGTCATCAGCATATTTCGCTGACAGCCTTTTCATGAGAACCCTGCTTGCAATTAGCTCGTTCTTTATCCCGTGAATGAAGATGCCCGCTCCCTGATAGGCAACCATTCCCTTTCTCCTGAGCACGGCTTCCTCATGCTCCTCATCCCACTGGATCTGTGCATAGCGGAGAAAAGAGAAGAATCCTATCGATGCCGAAACTATGCATATGATTCCCACGAAAGTGTACAGCATGACGTTTATGTTCCTGCTTAAGAACCACAGGCCCATCATCCACATGTAGTCGTTCTGATAGAAAAGGTAGACCTGTGCCGGATCCTGAACCGCAAATATTGAGTAAAGCACTCCTAGTGAGAAAAGCAGGAAGCATTTTGATACAAACCGTCGTTTGAAGAATGCGGCGGTTATTTCCCTGTATTCATAGAGCATTACGATGACGGTCATCACTATATAAAGGACTATCCACACCTGTGAGCTTCTGACAAAGAATGCAAGCAGGGAAGAATGGGATGAGATCATGCGTCTGAATATATACGGGTAATAAGCAATTAGATACAGACCCGGTATGATGAAAAGCACATACGGATTCTTCCTGATCTTAACTGCCAGGGGAAAGTATGAAAATGAAAATGCACACCATAGCAGAAGCGGAGGGAAGATATAGCGGCCAAGTGCGATGAGATATCCCAGCTGATTCAGTGTCAGTACGGTATACTGAAGTCTGTTCCTGAAACTCTTGCTGATGAAAAGCAGTGAGGACATCTCATTCGAAATACCTCCTTTCTTGGCTATGTATATCAGGATCGTCACATGAAAAAAGAAAAGCGTGAAACTCAGTGCCGTAAGCAGCACGGACCTTGCATTCTTCTTTATCACAAGGATTATCACAGAGGAAATCAGGATCCCGAGGATCAGAAGGAAGAGCAAACAGCATACCTCCGGAAAAAGATACAGGCCCAAGGCATCACTGCGCTGGGCCTTATGAATCAATTATACCTGATTATTCTGCAGCTTCAAGCATGACATCGAAGAGAACGTAGTCGGAGACCTTTGCACTCTGGTCAGCGGCATCACCGAAACCGACCTTCTGTGTCTCATAGAGTTTTTCCATTGAACCGTCCTTAACCTGCTGTACGAGATCAGCGGATGTGATCCACTCAGCATCACCTCTCTGAGCCCACATTGTGTCGAAGGAAGAACCGATTGCCTTTGCAACAGCCTTACATGTCTCTTCAACGTTTGCAGCCCTGTAGTCCATGCCCTTGTAGAGAGCCTTCGTGAACTTAACGAGGGTATCCCTGTTCTCCTTTGCAAACTTGTCCATCACGATCCAGGATGAGATGGAAGCTGTTCTGTCGGAGAATGTGAGGTTATCGGAAAGCTTGACTGCATCGCCCTTGCCTGCTTCGAGGATGATGAAGGTTGAGGGAGACCATGCTGCACATGCATCGAGGGAGCCGCTGT
>JBJEWN010000284.1:0-10515 GCA_051885075.1 Bullifex sp. | reverse complement strand
GGGCGGCATTCTTGTTTCCGCTGATGTTTATTTCACCGTGAAGCTTCCTGCCTCCCCTTATCACATACCTGCTCATGTTTTCAGTTTACCATTTATGCCAGTCTTTTTGCATGGTTATTATAAAGAATTGTTTTATCGCCCGTTTGAATATATAATTTCCGCATGAATAAGATATACGGAATCGGCAATCCTCTCATTGACATCCTGGCAAACATCACAAATGAAGACCTGAACGCACTTTCCCTTTACAAGGGAACAATGCATCTTATTGACAAACACCGCCATAAGGAACTTCTCGATTACCTTAATGCAAAAAAACTTATCTATTCTCCCGGAGGATCCTGTCCGAACACAATGGTCACGTTATGTTCCCTGGGAATACAGACCACTCTTGCCGGAGGTGTGGGTAAGGATGAACTGTCAGAGGTTTACAGGGCCAAGCTCCGTGAAATAGGTGTGGAGGATGACCTGGTATCATATGATGAGCCTACAGGCACATCCATAATACTCCTGACTGATGACAAGGAAAGGACAATGAACACCTTTCTGGGTGCAAATAAGTGTTTTGATGCACCTAACGTGAATCTGGAAGGCATTAAGGATGCTTCGATTTTCTACTTCACCGGATATATGTGGGACACGGAGCCTCAGAAGAGAGCCATCAGAAAGGTTCTTTCATTCTGCAGTGAAAACGGCATAAAGGTTGCCTTTGATATTGCAGATCCATTTGCCGTAGGCCGTTACAGAGCTGATTTCCTTAAACTCATCAAGGATCACTGTGACATAGTGTTTGCCAACAGTGAGGAAGCAAGATATCTCTTTGATAACTATGATGCCTATGAATGCTGCAGGAGCATGGGAAAACTTGCTCCGATTGCTGTGGTAAAGAACGGAAAGAAGGGATCCTTTGTTTCCGATAACAGGGTAATAACAAAAATCGATGTTCAGGGTTCTTCAGAACCTGTGGATACAACAGGTGCGGGTGATACCTACGCCGCCGGATTCCTGTACGGAATCGCAAAAGGCTATTCCAGCGAAACCGCAGGAAAAATTGCTTCCTACCTGGCCGGTGAGATCATCAGCCAGACAGGCGCTCAGTTCACAAAGGAAAAAAGCCAGGAACTGAGGAAGTATATTCAGGAACACTACGGAGAGTGAGTCTAAAACATCATCACAGATCTGAAAATACAGTACAGAACTGTCAGTGATATCACTGAGAGTATTGTTCCTATCGTCCCTAAAACAAATGCTGAAGGTTCTGTTTTACGTTCACTGCTGCCTGAGATAAGACCAATGAGAGACAGTATCAGTGATACAGGTGACAGGATTACAGTCACTGCAGCGGCAACTCCCGTTATTGCACATACCTTCGGATAATGCTTTTTCATCTTTCCTTCTCCTTACACAATCCATACAAACAGGAAAGAGAACATGAATGCAAAGATTGCAAGCAGGAATGCAGATGAAAGACATACACCTATTATTCCGCAGATGAATCCTGCCTTTGCATCATTGTCCTCATAACGGTGCTGAGAACCTTTCACTATTGCTATGATACCAAGGATAAGGCCAATCAGACGGGAGAAGGTCAGAGAAAGCACGATTGACAAAATACCTAAAATAAGAGGCATGGTGCCTTCATCTCCGCGTCTCTTTCCGTTATCTGGGTCATTTGTATAATATTCAGCCATATTTCCTCCTGAATGATTCTAATATGTGCCCTCATCCATGATAAGGCAACGTATTAATGCACTTCTTCACAATAAAAACAAAAACGGCTACCGGAAAGGCAGCCGCGGTATTGTCTGTTTTTAAGATTACCAGTTCTTTGCGGCAATCTCAAAGTAAGCCTGAGGATGTGCGCATACAGGACATACTTCAGGAGCGCTCTTACCGATGACGATGTGTCCGCAATTGGTGCACTTCCAGATCATCTCTCCGTCCCTTGAGAAGACAAGACCCTTCTCAACGTTGTTAAGCAGCTCAAGATATCTCTTCTCATGCTCAGCCTCGATCTTTGCAACGCCTCTGAACTGTGCTGCAATCTTTGTAAAGCCTTCAGCCTCAGCTTCATCAGCCATGCGTGAATACATATCAGTCCATTCGTAGTTCTCACCTTCAGCGGCTGCCTTCAGGTTTGCTGCGGTTGAAGGAATTTCACCGTTCTCCTGAAGAAGCTTGAACCAGAGCTTTGCGTGCTCTTTCTCATTGTCAGCTGTCTCCTCGAAGATCTTTGCGATCTGGACATAGCCTTCCTTCTTGGCTTTTGAGGCAAAGTATGTGTACTTATTCCTTGCCTGGCTCTCACCTGCAAAAGCTTCCTGCAGGTTCTTTTCAGTCTTGCTGCCTTTAAGTTCCATTTTTCACTCCTTATCATTTTCCAGGCAATCCTGACAGATGCCGGTAATTATCAGCTGGCTGTTTTCTACGGTAAATTCCTTATCCCTCACATGACCTTCAAAGCAAATCTCGTCATTAAGCTCGTAATCATAGAGTTTCCTGCATACCCTGCAGAATGCATGATGGTGATAATCAGTCCTGTGATCAAATCTGTCCGGTTCATTCCCGGGCATGCTGATCTTCCCGATCTCACCGAGTTCGGTAAGCAGATTAAGGTTTCTGTACACCGTTCCTTTACTGATGGAAGGATTTCTATCAATGACATTGAGATATACTTCCTCTGCAGTTGGATGGCACTTAAGCGCACGTACCGTGCAAAGCACTTCCTCCCTCTGCCTGGTATTTCTCAGTTCCTTCATCCGTAACTCCTTATCAGTAATTGATATTAATAGTAATATGGAAAATACGAACTGTCAACGAACATGAATATGGTGATGGCCCGGTATTTCCGGGCCTTTGATCAGTCAGCTGTTTTTTACAGGTATTATTCTTACCTGCTTGTAAAGACCTTCGCCTTCACTCTTGGTTTCCACACCGTCAAAATCATTGAGCGCTGTATGAATGAGTCTCCTCTCAAACGGATTCATCGGTTCAAGCAGTTTGCTCTTTCCGGATTTTCTGACATATTCGGCACATTTGAATGCATTGCGGACTATATACTCCTCATGCCTCATCCTGTAGTCCTCACTGTCAACGATGATCTTGTAATCCTCATCAAGTCTTGCGGCATAGACATTGGCAAGCAGCTGGATGGCATCAAGGTTTTTCCCTTTTCTTCCGATCAGGATTGAGGAATTGGGACTTTCTATGCTGAATCCCAGTTTGTGATCCTTCCTGAAGTTGATGTTTACCCTGCACTCATATCCCATCTTCATTATGAGTTCCTCAATGAAGTGAAGGATCTTTTCCTCATCCTCACTCTCACTGGCAAGAACCTGATCGGAGAAAATCTCTTCAGGTTCCTCCTCAGGAATGTGTACCCTTATCGTGACGCTTCCCTTCTTGAAAAACGTCTTTTTCTGCTGATCTATTATCTCAACATCGAAATCATCTCTGTCCAGACCTAATTCACGGATAGCCATTTCTATGGCTTCCTGTTCTGTCTTTCCTTCAAATTCTCTGGTCATTTATATTTCCCTTTATTTTTTCTTCCTGCTTTTGAACTTCAGATTCCTGCTTTCTTCCTTTTCCCGGATCTCCTCTTCATACTGCTTTTTCTTCTTTGAGTTGACATAAACCTGCTGGATGATGGAAATTACGTTGGTTACTGTCCAGTAAACAAGAAGACCTGACGGTGCATTATAAAGCATGAAGAAGAAGATGAGCGGCATGCCATAGGTCATGAAGTTCATCATACCCTGCTGTGATGACTGTGTGCTTGTTGTCTGTGTTATCTTCATTGAGAAGATCATGGATGCAGTGTAAATGATCGGCAGCAGATGGATCTGGTTTCCAAGCAGCGGAATATTGAAAGAAAGTACCGCAACGGTATCAGGAACTGAAAGGTCCGGAATCCAGCCGGGAATGAACATGGCACCGCGGAGTTCGAAGTGGTTATTAAGAAGTCCGTAAAGAGCAATGAATACAGGGAACTGAATGAACATGGGGAGACAGGATCCCATGGGATTGATGCCTTCTTCCTTGTACAGTTTTGCCATTGCATTGTTCATGGCTTCCGGATTGTCGGCATACTTTGCCTTGATCTCCTCAAGTTTGGGATTTAGTGCTGACATCTTTGCCGTTGATTCCATACCCTTTTTGCTTATGGGCTGGAGCATCAGCTTAATGAGCAGTGTCAGGATGATGATGGCAACACCGTAGTTCGGAATGAATCTGTAAATGAAATTGAGTATCCACTTCAGGATCGTCTCAAGCCATCCTAACCAGGTGGAGGAATCCATTACCTTTGCAAGATGGAGATTGGTGATATCGAAGGTATTGTCATTAGCGATATCATACATGTTGAGATACTTCGTGAGTTTAGGTCCACAGTAGAAACTGTATACATCGGTCACGCTGGATGTATTCACACCGGTTCTGGTAATGTAGAAGGAATTCTGCTGCTTTGCGGAAGTATCCTGGGTAAACCTGACAGTACTGTTTTCACTGGCTGGTACACCTATGATAGCGAAGTACTTGCTGGCAAGTGCGGCCCATGAGACGCTTTCATCAGTCTGATAAACACCGTTCTTGAAGCTGACCTGCTTCTTTGAGTTTTTATCAAGAGGTGAGTAATACATCCTTCTGTAGTCATAGTTACCGCTGAGAGTCTCGAATTCAGGACCGACCTGAGGCTCAACACCGATGGTATAGACAGTGAAAGGAAGTACTGATCCATCAAGGGAATTGAGAGTTACCGCTATCTGGAAGAGATATTCCTCAGCTTTGCTGAATGCATATTTCTTGATTATCTCGTACTGCACGCCGTTCTGTTCGAATACCTGGGAAAAGTTGACGAGAATCAGATCATTCCTCTCCTCAATGCTGTGACTGAATGCATCCGTTATGGGGGAAGAAGTATCATTTGACCTGTACATCAGGAAGGCATTGCCCTTTCCTCCGTCCTTAAGAAGTATCTCCACCGGCTCATTGGATGAGTCGAGATGATTCTTCATCTTTATGCTGCTTACCGAAGCGCCATAAGGATCAAAAGTTACTGTCATGGCAGCAGTTTCAACCGTGAACGGATTTGTATCCGATACAGTATTCTGAGGAACCGCCGGGCTTGAAATGACTGAAGTGACATCGGAAACTTCCTCTGCCGTCTGTTCAGTTGTTTCCGTAATCTGGGTATCCATCGGGAAGAAAACAGTCTGTACCGTCATTCCGACTGTGATAACGATTACGGAAAGAATGATTGCAAGAATAGTATTCCTATCCATTTTATCTCCTTGAACTATGGCCTGTAGAATAATCGGAAAGATAGGAATATGAACTCTGCAAGAAGAGGAAATAGGAGCAATTCTCAGCGGATCCTGTCCATCAGGGAGTAGAATCTGGACTCAAGCAAGGAATAGCTGAGAACCTTTCCAGGATATACTACTAAGGCGATATCGTGACATTTATCATTTTCTGAAGCAGTACCGCTGAGTATCCTGCCAGGATAGAGACGGAACAGTTCCTTACATCTCCTCCTGAGTTTATTTCTCTCAACTGCATTTCCATAGTGTTTTGCAGGTATGATGATGAAGCGGTCGAAATGACAGGTGTTCTCTATAAAGGCCAATCGCATTCCCTTACAGGAAACTGCCGTCCCCTGTCTGAAAATGCGATCGATATCCTGCTTCTTACGAATTATTTCTGTCTTAGAAAGGTTTCTTCTCATCAGAAACTGTTAAGCTGTGTCTGCCCTTTGCTCTGCGGCGAGCGAGGACCAGGCGTCCGCCTTTGGTAGCCATGCGTGCACGGAAACCGAATTTTCTGGTTCTCTTTGTCTTACTGGGCTGATAGGTTCTTTTTCCTTTGTAACTCATGAATTCACTCCATTATTTTTTTGCGTGAAGCGCAGATTTTTATTACTTACGGACAAAATCGTCCGATTTGCAACTTTATATCGGATAAGAAAAATGGTCAATATCTAAGACAGATGTATCCTTACATTTTTTATCTCATACCGTGGAAACAGCTCATGTATCCTGCCTATTATCATCTGCTGACGCAGCATGAATGCATTTCGGTATGCAGGATGATCGATGCGGACTTCCATGTTTTCCACGTCGATCGTTTCCAGCCATACGTGGGGAAAAAGGACGGAACCCACTATTTCCTTCCACTTCAGAACGACTGCTTCATCACCGAAAGCCTCCTCTATCTGCTTACGGTAAATTCTCATGTATTCACCGACTGAGACCTCATTTCCTCTTTTCAAGCATTCCTCCATTCACATCATAAATCATGGTTTTGCTTTCCTTATCATCAAAATAACGCTCATTGGGAAGAAACGTATAGAATGCCTGACTGTAATGACTGAGTTCAGACAGAAACGCGGCCCTTTTAGTACTGTCAAGTTCAAGCAGTACGTCATCAAGCAGCAGAATCGGATCCTTTCCCGTATGCTCACGGAAAAACCGTGTTTCAGCCACTCGGAAAAGAAGGGAAGCCAGTCTGATCTGTCCGGTGGATCCGGTGAGCAGCAGCGGACCGTTTTCATCATTTACTGTAAACCTGTCCCTGTGAACTCCGGATGTGGTGGTCATCATCTTAATATCCCTTTCCACTGTATCCTCCAGATATGAGCATATTTCCTCAGGTGAGGAAAAATCATCCCAGGAAGAACGGTAACTTACAGTTATGTTCTTATCAGTTCCTGATATTCTTCTGTAAAGATCGGGAAATATCTCATTGAACTCCTTTACCAGATTTCTTCTGGATTTCATGAGCTCAAGGCCGTATGAAGCAAGTCTTCCGTTGTAAAAAGGAAGAAGATCCTTCCTGTTATTCTTTATGACAGCATTTCTCTGATCAAGAATGGCCCTGTATGCCCTCAGTGAAGTAAGATACACAGGATCATACATACTCATCGTCTGGTCAAAAAACTTTCTTCTGTTCTCAGGTTCTCCCTTGATGAAATCAATGTCCTCATGAGTGAAAACTATGCATGGAAAGAGATATATCAGATCCTTTCTGTCCCTGATCTCCTTTCCGTTGACAGTAATCCTTCTCTTTCCGTTTTCAAGGGAAAAAATAACATCATATTTTTCATCATCCTCTTCCAGCCTGGCGGAAAGACTCATTGCTTTTTCAGGAATCTTTATCATGTCCCTGCTGTTTACCGTCCTGAATGAATTGCCGTAACAGACAGTATACACTGATTCCAGGATATTGGTCTTTCCCTGACCGTTTATCCCTTCAAGAATGATATCGTCCCCACTGAAAGGGACGATACCGTCTTTTATGTTTCTGAAGTTGTAGTATTTTATGCTTTTTATCTGCATGGATCAGGCATGCATGGGCATGATGATGAAAATGTAATCCTTTTCAGGGTCAGGGAAGATTGCCATTGCCGTCGTTGCTGAATTGAAGCAGATACGGAAGAAGTCCGTGTCTATCTTCTTAAGGGATGAAACCAGGAAATTGTTGTTGAAGGTAATGTTGGCTTCAGGTCCGTTATATTCACAGGGAACTATTTCCTTAGCATCACCCACATCGCTGGTTTCACCGCTCAGCATGATTCCGTCAGCCCTGAGTTCCAGATAAATCTTCTTTGAGTTACTCTCAACGAAGATTGATACCCTGTTCAGGGCCTCAAGCATCTCAGAGACATTTACCCTGCACTCATAATTGAAACTTGGAGGAATGACCCTCTGATAAGCAGGGTAATTGCCGGTGATGAGTGAAGAGTAGATCAGGTGTCCGTTTATCTGGGCAAAAATGTGTGTATCCGTAATCATCAGGGAGAACAGACCTTCACCGAGACCGATGGTCCTGAGGATCTGCAGGAATTTGACGGGAATTATGGATGAACGGAAATCAGGGATTTCCTGTTCAAAGCTCTTTCTGATGCAGCTGAGTCTCTTGCTGTCAGTGGCAACCATTACAACCTGATCTTCCTTTTTCTCAAGATATACACCTGTAAGGAAGAATTTGGATTCATCGGTTCCGACGGCGAATGCGGTCTTGTCGACCATATCGAAGAAATCACGCTGGGAAAGAGTGAAGAAAGCAGATTCATCGTAAGACAGCAGTTCCGGGAAATGCTCTGCACTTATGGTCCTTATGTTGAAGTTGATGCTTTTGCTGTCCTTAAGCGGAGAAATCTTCATCTTATCCTTTTCCTCTGAAAACTCAACATCCACGGAAGGAAGTGATTTGAGCACCTGAAGGAATTTATCGCACGTAACGGTCGTGGAACCAGGAATGTCAGTGGAAACCGGGAATGAAGTGATGAAACCAAGTTTTCCGTCAGTTCCCTTTATTGTCAGAACATTCTGATAGTTTTCCAGCAGTATATTGGAAGATATGGAGAGTGAATTTCTCTGACTCGTGAAATTGCTGGCATATTCCACTTCCTTAAGTATGGTATCTTTCGGACAAATAAACTTCATATAATAAAAACTCCTCTTCTTCGAATATCATTACTGTTATTATAAAGTATAAATCAGTTTAGTAATAGTGATAATATAGGATTTTTAATTGTTGAAAACTCATTTATTCATTGTAACGGAAAAGATTATAATGTTGAAAACATTAATGGAAAACCTGTTGATAAGTTTTTTGTCCTGTTGAAAATGAGGAAAAAAAGCAAAAAGAAGAAAAGTTTTCATCTTTATCAACAAAACCATCATGATTTATCAACAGCTTATAAGAGTGTTTTCAACAGCATTTCAACAGGTTTTGAGAGTGGTTTTCAACAGGATGAAGGGAACTGAAGAAGCGTAAAAAAGCAGACAGGACTTTTCCTGTCTGGTATTGATATCTTGAAATCGGTTATATGATCATATATCAGATTTATAAATATATATTCAGGACATCATTTAGCCTTTGACCTTATATTGTTCTCCAAAGTGTCAAGTGCTGCTGCAATATCGGCATTTTCCTTCCTTTCCTTATCAACCTTATCAATCGAATGTGTTATTGTTGAGTGGTCACGGTCAAAGTAGTTTCCTATTTCCGTCGTGGAATACTGGGTTATCTTCCTGGTAAGGTAGATAGCCATGTTCCTTGCATCCTTGATGATGGCGGTACGCTTCTTTCCCTTGAGTTCACTTGTCTCGATGTTGTAATAGGAAGCAACTTCCCTGACAATCGTGCTTATTGATATGTCCTGTTCGCTTGCCATAGGTGCTGATATGAGATTCTTAAGCTGTTCCTGTGCTATTTCAAGCGTAATGTTTGTTTTGATCAGCTTTGAATATGCAATGAGTGTTGTAAGTGATCCTTCCAGATCACGGACATTGGTTTTGATGTTCTCAGCCATGTATGAAATGACTGAATCATAAATCCTTACGTTCTGGTTTTCACACTTTTTCTTGAGAATTGCCACTCTGGTCTCATAGTCAGGAGCAGTGAGATTAAGGTTGAGTCCTCTTGTGAATCTGGATTTAAGTCTGTCCGTGAAACCCTTCAGTTCGCTTATCGGACGGTCGCATGTGAATATGATCTGCTTGTTTGATTCATAAAGATCGTTAAAGGTGTGGAAAAGTTCCTCCTGCGTTGAGATCTTTTCCTGCAGGAAGTGAATATCATCAATCAGAAGCACGTCTGCCTTTCTGTATTTGATTCTGAAGGATGAGGCATTCTTCTGCTGAAGTGAGTTGATGAAATCATTGGTGAATGTCTCAGCAGTGACGTAAATTACCTTCTTTTTAGGGTTTTCCTTCTCAATGTAGTTGCCTACGGACTGCAGGAGATGGGTTTTTCCCAGTCCTACACCTCCGTAGATGAGACATGGATTGTAGTTGATGCCCGGGTGCATTGCTATTGCCTTTGCGGCATTGTAAGCGAAATTGGTGTTCTCACATGGGATGAAACTTTCAAATGTGTAAATCGGATTCAGATAAGATGATTTTTTCGGAGTTTCTTCAGCAACTTCCTGAATTACGGCAGGTTCCGGCTCTGTTTCCCTGTCATCAGCATCACCGATGATTGTTTCAATCTCAATATGTGTGCCTGCCAGATCGTCAAGCACACTCTGAAGCTCGCTCTTGCAGTAGCTGTTGAAATTATTAAGATACATTTTAGTGGCAAATACAAGGGTGATGGAATCCTTGCCTTCCTTTTTGAAGGAAGCATTGGAAAGCCATATCTGCTTGCCCTTCTGTATCCTGCCCTGAGTTTCCTCAAGGGCTTCAAGATAATAGTCTTTCAGCATTGGAAAATCCTTTGAAAAATAATTTA
This sequence comes from Bullifex sp., assembly GCA_051885075.1. Taxonomy (GTDB): domain Bacteria; phylum Spirochaetota; class Spirochaetia; order Sphaerochaetales; family Sphaerochaetaceae; genus Bullifex. Next base: position 279 of record JBJEWN010000284.1, on the reverse strand, counting down.
CCATAATAAAAGGGTATTCACAATTGCTGTTTTTCGGTAACCATACGGGGCATAAAGTTGTTTTACGATTTCTTATAATATTAATTACTTATTATATAAAAATTTATATAATAAGTTAATTTAATGATCCTTCTTGAAGCTAACCCTTAAAACTGTTACTATATATTATATATTATGCTACCCGTTGAAAAGACGGTATAAGGTGAGAATTTTTTTATGGACGAAACTATGAAAAACGAAGATCAGGCTGCCGTTCCTGAGACTCAGAATGCAGAGATG
>JBJEWN010000283.1:0-10536 GCA_051885075.1 Bullifex sp. | reverse complement strand
CATTGCGCAATTTGATGTGGCTCCCCGATACTGGACGCAGTCCAACCCTCCCTATGAGGTGGATTTTCTGATCCGGAGGGAAAATGACATTTTCCCGATTGAGGTCAAGTCAGAAGCCAACCTCACCGGTAAAAGCCTGAAAAAATTCAGGGAGCTGTTCCCTGATAAGGTTAAACTTCGTGTCCGCTTCTCCTTAGACAATCTGAAACTGGATGATGATGTACTGAATATACCTCTGTTCATGGCAGATCAGGCTGATCGGCTGATAGGATTGGCACTGGAACGAAGGAAAGTATAGAAATTGCATTGTTTCCTGATGTTTACGCACAAATATCCATGAATTCTCTAAGAAAAACAAAGTGTATGAAACAAAGCACGCAGGCTCTCATAATCCTCAGCCTGTTTTCAGAATGCATCATCACTCAGGGTTGCATTGATCTCCTCCACCCTCTTCCTGTACTCCTCAACGAAGGATTCAGGAGCGACGGGACGGGCGTACGGTGCATATGTGAGCACCAGTGTGATAAGTTCATAGGGTGTTGAAGCAGGGACATGCAGCAGGAACGATCCATCCTCAAACCGCTCTATCCGCTGTTCCTTATGCCAGACTATGTGTGATACATCCTCAGTGAGACGGGAGGAAAACTTTATCGTATACTCCTCAGCCCTGCCTGTCGTGAAGATTCCGAAGGAATCATCGAGATCAAGCCTGCTTTCCCGGAAGGTCTTCCTTTCATCAAGGAGCCTTGCTTCCCTGATTCTTGAAAGATGGAACTTCCTCACCTGCTGCCTTTTATGGTCATATGCGATCACATACCAGGAAGCCTCATAGTTCACAAGTCTCAGAGGTTCGACTGTCCTTTCACTCGTTTCCTTACTGAAGTTCGTGTAGGTTATCCTGATGCACAGGGACTTTGTCAGGGCCTCGGTCACGACGGAGAAAACACTGTAATTGGGAAAGCTTATCGATGGAGCACGGTATATTACCTTATCCATCAGGGCAGCGGCATTCTTCGTAATGGAAGAGAGGAACGTTTCCTCAACCTCCTCGATCACGGCCTTTGAAAGAGGAAGCTGTCCTATAAGGGAGCGGAAATACGATGCAAGAATAACCATGTTGTCATCAAGGTTGGTGTAACTTGACCAGTCCTGGGTAAGGACATATTTATGCTCTGCCCTGCTGTATTCTATCGGAGCGCCCATCTGGTCACGCAGCTGCTCGATATCCCGGCATGCCTGACGGGTGGAGATACCGTATTCTTCCGATATTTCCTTCAGCGTCACGCCTCCGCGTTTTATCAGTGAACTTATAATATACTGTATCCGTGCAGTATAGCTCATTTACGAAGCTCTTCCCTTACAGCCATCAGTGCAAACCCGAGGAGGTTCTGCCCATTCCAGGAAGATATGTCAAACCGTCTTTGGTCGTGCATGGAAAGTCCGATTCCCCATATCCTGTCGGAAACCGCACACTCGGCAAGGAAAGAGTCACCTGTGTTCAGCAGTTCCTTTTTCAGCGATTCATTCTGAGAGAACCTGGCAACCAGTCCCCTGTATATGATTATCTGCCTGAGGCCGTTCCAGACCCTGTCATCATAGTTCCTTACTGTGCGTCCTATTGCCTTTATTGCGGCAACATCGGATGATGAAAGTATCCGGGACGCAGCCTCACGGTCATGAAAGACTGTTGCCTTTTCATGCATCATGTACTGCTCCATCGATGTGTATGTGATCCCATCGATGGTGAAATCCGATTTATACCAGTTGCTGAGGAATCCGTTTTCCTCATCAGGTTTATGAAAGCATATTACCCTTGCCATGAACCCGATTATAACACACTGACACACCGGCTTTTGGCAAAATCCTCACGGAAATGGTAAGTGCACGTGAGTTTTTCCCTGTCAAAGATGACTGACCAGAGCGTGATGTCAAAACCATCTTCCATATTTCCCTGCCTCACGCATTCGAGGGCTGATGAATAATCATCATTTCCGATATAATCCTGAAGGAGGTCATATCTGAGATGGGACTCTTCCGATCCCGTCAGATACAGAGGGCACTCTTTGGAAAGATAGAAGTTCGTCACGACCGGTGTTTCCGTAACATAGACATCATCACCATAAAACTCAACCGCAACGCTTCTTCCTGAAGCATCGCTTATGGCCAGATGGTGCATCATGCCTGCTGATGAGTGTATGTCATACTCTGAAATGAGCGCGATGGCTTCATCCACTGTTGCGGCCCTGTCCAGCAGGAGTCTTATCAGAGTCGTGATCGTGAGGTCGGTCCTGCCCTCATCCTGATTTATCCTCTCAGGCGTATCGATGACAAGATCCGCAACGGTGAGTCCCTTTTCGTTCATGCCGTCCAGCGGAACATAAATCGCTGCAATGCTGAGGAGTCCTGACATAAATCCGTCATCGGGAGAAAAACCTTCCCCGAAACCAAGAAATGCAAGGTTGCATGTCGAAACCGATGCATAGCCGTCATCAGGGTATGTGGACATGACCATCACAGGTGCATCACTCCAGTCGAAGTTGCGTCCTGTCTTACGGATGTCAGAAATGACTGAACATCCTCCGTCGGCAGTTTCAACACTGCTTTTATAAAATCCTTTTGAGAGGTACGAGGTGAGATATGCGGCAACCTCTCCGTCATCAGAAGCACCTCCCTGCTTCAGGAAATCATCAAAGCCGTTGGAGCCCCTGTATGTCATGTGATAGGTGCGGTCCTCAATTTTCTCAATGCTCTTTATCGCTGCAATTTCCTCCCTGAACATCATGTATGCACCTATAAAAGTGAAAATGACGAAGATCAGGATGATAAGCAGTATTATGATTACTATCTTTCCTTTCTTTTTCATGGTTTCCCATTATACAGCAGAACCCCGGCATCGCGGGATACCGGGGTTCTGTTTCCTGACTGAAATGATCAGTTCTTTGCAGCCTTGAGGTTAGCCTCGAGAGTGTCGAGCATCTTTGCAAGCTCTGCGGGGAGGTGTGAACCGAACTTGGGATAGTGGTTGGTTCTGATATCCTCAACTTCCCTGAGCCATCCGTCAACATCGACTGTGAGGAGTTCCTTCATGTCTTCTTCGGAAACACCTTCAGGGCGATCGATTGCATCGACTGTCGGCATGATACCGATCGGAGTCTCAACTGTCTTTGCAGTGCCTTCGCAGCACTCGAAGATCCACTTCAGGACGCGGCTGTTGTCACCGTAACCCGGCCAGAGCCACTTGCCGTCAGCAGTCTTTCTGAACCAGTTGACGTAGAAGATCTTGGGAAGCTTGTCAGCATCACCGGCCTTACCGACCTCGATCCAGTGTTTGAAGTAGTCACCCATGTTGTATCCGCAGAACGGAAGCATTGCGAACGGATCACGGCGGATCGTACCGGCCTTGACGTCGAGGGTAGCTGCCGTAACCTCAGATCCGACGATTGAGCCAAGGAATACACCGTGGTTCCAGTTGCGTGCCATGTGGACGAGAGGAATAGTTGAAGGTCTTCTTCCGCCGAAGAGGATTGCTGATACGGGAACACCCTGAGGATCTTCCCATTCAGGTGCGATGCAGGGGCACTGTGAAGCGGGAGCCGTGAAACGTGAATTCGGATGAGCTGCAGGAGCCTGCTCCTTGTTGCCCTTGTCCTGGATCCACTCGTTGCCGTGCCAGTCAGTGAGGGGCCCCGGAGCGTCATAACCGATGCCTTCCCACCATACATCCTTGTCAGCAGTAAGGGCAACGTTCGTGAAGATCGTGTTGCTGCTTGCAGCGATGAGAGCGTTCTTGTTGGACTTTGCGGATGTGCCGGGTGCAACACCGAAGAAACCTGCTTCAGGGTTGATTGCATAGAGGCGGCCGTCAGCACCGTACTTCATCCATGCGATATCGTCACCGACTGTCTCGACCTTCCAGCCTTCGATTGTCGGGATGAGCATTGCCAGGTTTGTCTTACCGCATGCTGAGGGGAATGCTGCAGTCACGAAGCGGCTCTTTCCTTCAGGATTGGTGACCTTGAGGATGAGCATGTGCTCAGCAAGCCAGCCCTCATCGCGAGCGAGGACGGATGCGATGCGGAGTGCGAGACACTTCTTACCGAGAAGTGCGTTTCCGCCGTAACCTGAACCGAATGACCAGATTTCCCTGGTCTCGGGGAACTGTGCGATGTACTTCTTTTCCATCGGAGCGCAGGGCCACTTGCCGCCGTCAGTCTCACCCTCTGCAAGAGGCTTGCCGACTGAATGGAGACAGGGTACGAAGTAACCGTCCGTTCCGAGCAGGTCGAGAACCTTTACGCCTACACGTGTCATGATCATCATGTTGATGACTACGTACGGGCTGTCGGTGATCTCAACGCCGAGCTTTGAAATAGGAGAACCGAGGGGACCCATGCTGAAGGGGATGACATACATTGTCCTGCCCTTCATGCAGCCGCTGTAGAGGCCTGTGAGTGTGGCCTTGAGCTCAACGGGATCGATCCAGTTGTTTGTAGGACCTGCTTCTTCCTGAGTCTTTGCAGCAATGAAAGTTCTCTTCTCAACACGTGCAACATCGGAAGGATCTGAGTTGAAGAGTACGCTGTGGGGCTTCTTCTCTTCGTTGAGGCGGACACAGAGGCCTGCATCAACACATTCAGCCACAAGCTGATCATACTGAGCGGCGGAACCGTCAGCAAGAACGATCTGATCAGGGGTTGTGAGAGCTGCGATCTCATTGACCCACTGGACGAGCTTAGCATTCTTAACTTCGCTAATTGTCATGAATTTCTCCTTATTGACTTATCCCTGGAGACCCGGCATCCGGGCCTTCCCGGCATGTTATTATTCTTTACCACAACAATAATTTAAAATGCGGTATTTGGCAAGGTTAATGGATATTTTTTTATTTTTCTGCTCACATGAGATTCGGATGGTTCCTGGTGTAGCACGACATGTACAGATCGGCAGGCACGTCGGAGGGCACATCCAGCAGAATATCCGCTATCCTCCTGAGCCTCTGAGTCAGTGTTTTCTTCTTTTCAGGACTTTCCTTCATAAGCTCCCGCACCAGTTCCCTGCTCTCATGGAGCTGATCGGTAACGGCCTTAAACCTGTTCGCAAGGTCCTGAATCATCTTCACTCCGCCGTTCGGATGTGCGGCGAGGAAGGCTTCCAGATTGTCCGCCCTGATCTCAAGCACCTGTGAGTCCTCCAGGGCAACGGCGGTGCCGTTTCTGGCTTCCCCTTCAAGCAGGCCCATCTCCCCGAGGGATGCGCCCCTCTCACTCATGGTCACAAGGCAGATCTCATGTTCCGTTCCATAGTTGAAATACAGCCCCATCTTCCCGCTGTAAAGCAGGAACATGGTGGAGCACTCCTCTCCCTGGCGGTAGAGGACCTGTCCCTTCTCAAGCCTTATCAGCCTGTTGTGATTATCAAAAGTTCTTTCCATGGATGACCTCCATGAATCCAGTATAACAGCAGATAAGCGTGCAGTTAACCATGCCATCTGCCGTAATTGCGAAAAAAGGTGGCCGGAGCCACCTTATTTCCTGCTGTTTTATCTTCCGAGGAAGCGGGAGACGAATGCTTCGGCATTCTGGATCGAGCCGCCTGCGGCACCCTTGACGATGTTGTTGACAAGAAGGCAGAAGCCTATCTTTCCGTTCTTCTTCTTAAGTCTTCCGGTGTATACGACCATTCCCTTCGGATTACCCCAGAATGCGTACTTGGGCTGGGGGAACGTAGGCTCTGCGGAGTATACGATGGGCTGCTTCGGGGTTGAAGGAAGATCCTGGCACTCTTTGAAATCATTCCAGGCCTCAACGATCCGGTCGCACTCGACATCCTGTTCGAAGTCAAGCCACACAGTTTCAAGGTGACCGAACATGACGGGAACACGCACAGTGTATGCATATACCTCAGGATTGATCGAAAGGATCTTCTTCACTTCCTTCTCGATCTTCTCTTCCTCACCCTTTATGAAGGGAATGCAGTTATCGGTGATGTCGAATGAAGAAAGACCGGGATAGCCCGCACCGGAAACACTCTGATAGCTGTTTATCGTTATTGTCTTTATTCCGAACTTTCTTAAGGGTGCAAGCGCCATCGCAAGACCTGTTGTGACGCAGTTTGCGTTGGTCACGCAGAAGCCTGTCTGAGGGTATCCCTGAGTCCTGATGAGGTCAAGCTGCTCGACATTCGTGTCGGGAATCAGGATAGGCACATCCGAATCATAGCGCATTGCGGCAGCGTTACTGAAAACATAGAAACCTCTTGCCCTGAGCTGTGGCTCAGCTTCCATGGCAACTGCAGCGGGAAGTGCGGAAAACACGATCTTCACGCCTGCTTCCTTCATTGCGTCAAAGTTGAATTCCCTGACATCGATATCCTTGATCTGTTCAGGCATCTCGAAGGGCATGACCCAGTGAACGGTGGATGCATACTTCTGTCCTACCCTTGCTGCGGAAGCTGTGCAGTATGCAAGCTCGAACCAGGGATGATCGGAGAGCATCCACATGAAAACCTGTCCGACGGCACCGGTGGCACCCATGACGGCGACTTTGATCTTATTTTCCATAAAAACCCACCTTCAAATGAATTTTTTCAATTACTTTTTTATTGCAAGGGCAAGAGTAATAAAAAGAAGGTTTTTATTCAATATGTTTTTAACAATTTGTTATGAATATTACAGAATGTTATTATTAAGACATTAATGTGTTTATTACCACCCTCCCTACAGCAGATTCCGTTCCCTTGACATCTGACGGTAGTCTAGAGGGGTTATTCCGGTCAGTGACCTGAATCGCTGTGAAAAGTAGGAAGATGATGAATAACCGATCGTCATCGCTATGTCGGTGATGCGGTGCTCCGTCGAGGAAAGGAGGTTTTTCGCGATTCTCACCCTTATTTCCTCAAGATACCGGTACGGAGTCATTGAAAATGCTCTGGCAAACTCCCTTACAAGGTGGTATTTGGATACGTGGAACATCGCGGCAATCGAGTCGAGGGTAATATCCTCCATGTAATGGGAGTCGATATAGTCCTTCACCCGGTTCATCTTGCCCTTTGCCATCTCGTCATGGTCCCTGACCGTCAGGGCATCCCTTCCTGCCCGCAGGAGTATTGCCATGAGTTCAAGAAAGTATGCCCTGACCATTATCTCATGGCCCATTCCCTTACGTCTGAGCTCACTCACCATGCTCCTGATAAGGCTTCTTACCCGGTCATTTTCACTGCCGAGCCTTATGATGGGCCTGTACTCATCCTCAGTTTCGTACATGGCAAGGGACAGGTTCGAAACACCCAGGGCATAGTACTCCATGTGGTCTGTCAGGGAGGATACCTCAGTGTGGGAGAAATTGGGAGGAAGCAGGATGAAATCCCTTTCCTTAACGGGTATTGCCGCATTTCTCATCACGATCTCCCCTTCTCCCTTATCTATGTACAGCAGCTCGGAAAAAACGTGGGAGTGCATGATACTGTTCCAGTCGCCTTCATAGCGGCTATGGCTGATGTACAGAAGATCTGGGACGGAAATGTGGTGTTCCCCTGCTATGTCGAAGTGGATGTTGCTCATGAAAAAATGATATCATACCCCATCAAAGTGAGCAATATATATAAATAATTGAGCAATTTATCCATATCTAACCCCGGAAAACGGCCCTATAGTGAAATTACCGGGTAACCGGTGGAGGTATAAAATGAAAAGAATTCTGACTCTCGCACTCGTGGTGCTCATGGCTCTCACGACTGTCTTTGCAAACGGTGCAAAGGAAGCTCCCGCTGCAGAGAAGACAAACACTCTCACTGTATGGGCATGGGACCCCAACTTCAACATTCCCGCACTTCTGGAAGCTGAGAAGATCTATCAGCAGAAGAATCCCGACTTTAAGCTCAACATCGTCGAAAACCCCTCAAAGGACATCGAGGTGAAGTTCGTCACCGCTGATCAGGCAGGTGATTACTCAACACTTCCCGATATCTTCCTCATGCAGGACAACTCATATCAGAAGTTCATCGCAAACTACCCCGGAATCTTCACGACTCTTGACGGCAGCGGCATCAACTTCTCCGACTTTGCAGCAGGCAAGCTTGCAATGTCCACGGCAGGCGGCAGGCACTACGGTGTTCCTTTCGACAATGGTGCCGTAATCATGCCTATCAGGACAGACATCATCGCAAAGGCAGGTCTCACCGTTGACGACTTCAACGGAGTCACATGGTCCACATTCTTCGCCAATGCCGCAAAGGTCAAGAAGGCTACAGGCATTGACATGCTCACCACATCCGGCGGAAGCGAGATCGTTCTCATGATCCTCCAGAGCGCAGGCGCATCCCCCTACGTAAACGGTAAGGTCAACATTGAGAACAACAAGGTCCTCGAGGAAGCAATCGGAATCTATGCAAGGCTCATCAGGGAAGGTCTCATGACCGACTACACCGACTGGGATCAGTACATTGCATCCTTCAACACAGGCAAGGCTGCAGGTCTCATCCAGGGTAACTGGATCATCTCATCCATCACTGCCGCAGCTGATCAGAGCGGTAAGTGGGCAGTTGTTCCGCTTCCCAAGCTTGACGGCGTTGCAGGTGCAACCAACTACTCCAACAGCGGCGGTGCTTCATGGGCAGTTTCATCAGCATGCCGCAACAAGGAACTCGCTTTTGATTTCCTGAAGACGACACTCGGTTCAAACACCGACCTTTATGACACACTGCTCGTAAACAACGGAGTCATCACGACATACATGCCCGCTGCAAAGAGCGATAAATATCAGGACAGCGTCCCGTTCTTCGGAGGACAGAAGGTATACGCAGACATCGTCTCCTATGCAAACGGAGTTCCCGAGTGTGATTTCGGTTCATACTACAACGACATCCGCTCAGCCCTCACCGACGCCATCACTAACGTCGTACAGAAGGGTGCGGACATCAAGGCTGAAATGAAGAAGGCACAGGAAGCCGTCGAATTCGCTATCGGAGGCTGATTACCTTACACTTCAGGGGCAGGTATACTCCTGCCCCCTTTCTTTCTCAGGGGATGCAAAAATGGCAAAGAAACTCACACTGGAGAAAAAGCAGAGTCTGGTGGGCTGGGGATTCCTCCTTCCCGCTTCTCTTCTGATTTTCATATTCTGCTTCTACCCCATGCTCCAGGCAGTGCTGCTTTCCTTCAAACGGGGAAACAATGCGGCGGAACGCTGGGTAGGTCTGGCAAATTACACCAGGCTCTTCAAGGATAAGGTATTCCTTGAGTGTCTCTTCGATACGGTATTCTATTTCGTAATACAGGTTCCCATCATGCTGGTGCTTGCTCTGATCCTTGCACAGATGCTCAACAGCCCTGACGTGAAATTCAAGGGGATCTTCAGGACAATGATCTTCCTTCCGTGCGCGACATCCCTCGTCTCGTACTCGATGATCTTCAAATCCCTCTTTGCAAGCAACGGCTTCATCAACACGATGCTGGGATGGCTGAACATTGCCCCGATCGACTGGTTCAACCGGACGTGGCCTGCAAGGATCGTCATCATCATTGCCCTGGTCTGGAGATGGACAGGTTATAACATGGTCTTCTATCTGGCAGGACTGCAGAACATCGACGGCTCCATTTATGAGGCAGCAACCATAGATGGATGCAACGCTTTCCAGAAACTTACGAAAATGACCATTCCGCTTCTGAAGCCCACGATCCTTTTAACCGCCATCATGTCCACATCAGGAACACTCCAGCTCTTCGATGAGTCGGTAAATCTCACCGGAGGCGGACCGGGAAAGGCCACCATGACACTGGCCCACTATATCTACAGCACGACGTTCGAAAACACTCCGAACTTCAACTATGCCGCGGCGATCTCGGTATTCATACTGGTATGCATCAGCATACTGTCGTTCATTCAGATGAAGGTAGGTGACAAACGTGATTAGGAAAAAAGGACTCATCGTAACATACATCGTACTGATAACGGCGAGCTTTCTCTCCGTTTTCCCGCTCTGGTACATGCTCTGCGGAGCAACGAACACCAGCATAGACATCATCAGGGGACGTCTCATCCCGGGCACCTACCTGATCGAGAACTTCAGAACCCTCATGGCAAACCAGAACCTGCCCCTTGCCCTCTGGAACTCCATCAGGAACAGCGTCGTTGTGACATTCCTCACCCTGCTCGTCTGTTCGATCGCAGGTTACGGCTTTGAAATATACCATGATAAATACAAGGATGGACTGATGGCAGTCCTGCTCGTTGCCATGATGCTTCCCTTCGTTGCCACGATCGTTCCGCTTTTCAGGATGTTCTCGAAGATGCACCTGATAAACAGCCTCGCGGCCCTGATCCTGCCTACGGTCTCAACCCCGTTCATGATCATGATGTTCCGTCAGGCGGCACGCTCATTCCCCCACGACATCATCGAGGCATCACGGCTTGAAGGCCTTGGAGAAGTGAGGATTTTCTTCACCATTTTCAGTCCCGTGATGAGATCAACCTATGGGGCAGCCGCAACGGTAACGTTCATGAACTCATGTAACATCTAGCTCTGGCCGAAGATTATCTT
>JBJEWN010000282.1:0-2518 GCA_051885075.1 Bullifex sp. | reverse complement strand
TAAGACAATTGAGGAGCTTTCTTCATCGTGGAAGGGTACCTTCCTCCCGAAGGATCATCCTGATCTCCGTCCTTCAGTTGCTGAGGCAAGAGCCATCGGGTATGTCGGCTCGATCGCACTTGAGACGGGAGCATCCCTCTATGTGGTTCACCTTTCAAGCAGGGAAGGTCTTGAAGTGGTCAGGTCTTTAAGGGAAAGAGGACTTGATGTGATCGTGGAAACAACGCCGCACTATCTCTTCCTTGACAGGTCGAAGCTTGAGGGTAAGGATGCATCGCTTTACGTCATGACGCCTCCGCTGCGTGGGAAGGAAGACAATGAAGCGCTTCAGGAAGCACTTTGCAACGGTGAAATACAGGTTGTTGCTTCCGATCACTGTGCATTTACCTATGAACAGAAGCTGGAAAGCAGCGACACGAGAACCATATACCCCGGCATCCCCGGAACCGAGGAAATCCTTCCTCTTGTCTACTCGCTGGTTGCCCAGGGGGAAAGGCTTACCGTCAATGAAATGGTAAACATCCTTTCCACGGGTCCCGCAAAGTACTTCGGACTCTATCCTGAGAAAGGCGTGCTCAGGGAAGGAAGCGATGCAGACATCGTCATCTTCAACCCCGATGCCCTCTGGACGCTTTCAAAGGAAACCACCCATTCAAAGAGCGGTTACACTCCTTACGAAGGAATGAACGTGCAGGGTAAGGCCGTGATGACATACCTTCGCGGAAGGCTCATAATGGGTGATGACATGTTCCTCGGTATAGAAGGTGATGGAAGGTTCGTGAAGGCAAAACGCTGACAGGTATCCATTATAAAGGGAACGGTATAAGAGCTATGCTTCGGCATAGCTCTGATTTGCAGGAAGGACAGATATGATAAAAGCAGTATTGTTTGACATGGACGGAGTGCTCATAGACAGTGAGGCCCTTTCCATCAAAGTCGGTATCGAATACTTCGCATCAAAGGGTGTAACAGTCAGTGAAGAGGATTTTGCCCCTCATCTCGGAGGAGGGGAAGCGCGGTTCTTCAGGGGGCCTGCAGCTCAGAAAGGCTATGATATTGACCTTTCCGATGCTTCCACCTTTTTCAGGCTCCGTTATGAGCAGCTTCTGAAGATTACCGATACGAAGCTTTCCGGAACATGCTTGGTTAAAAAACTTCATGATGCGGGGATCATGACAGCTGTTGTATCGTCAGCTCCAGAGTGGAAGGTATATGCCAATCTGGATGCGACCGGAATAAAAACTGATGATGTTGACCTGGTTCTCTCCGATAAGGCAGTCAAACGCAACAAGCCATACCCTGACATCTATCTTTCTGCCGCAATTGCACTGGGCGTTGATCCGTCCGAGTGCCTGGTCGCGGAGGACAGTGAAGCAGGAATAAGGGCAGGAAAGAGTGCAGGCATGACGGTCCTTTCCCTCATGACAACCATCAGTGCATCGGACGCCGCTTCGGCAGGTGCCGACCTTATCTGGTCTGATCTCGGTGCATGTCCTGATTTCAGGAATAGGGAAGAGTTCGGAAGGATTATTGAAGGGGACATGAAACACAGTTGTGATGGTGTTCTTTACGGAGCTCACAGGGTGAAACCGCTGACAAAGAGACTCCCCGAGGCCGGGACGGAGCGCATGATGGTGGAAAAAGCGTGGATGGCATGGGAGAACGCATATGCACCATATTCACATTTTAAGGTTGGCGCTGCGGTCCTGAGTGCCGCAACAGGGCGGATCTATTCAGGATGCAACGTGGAGAACTCTTCCTACGGTGCCACCATCTGCGCTGAGCGCAATGCAATCCTTTCCGCTGTCGCAAAGGAAGGAGTGATCGGAATAGAGAAGCTTGTGGTCGTAAGTGATGATGAACCTCCCGCTCCTCCCTGTGCCATGTGCCTTCAGGTATTGGCAGAATTTTCCAAATCTGATACACAGATAGTGCTGATCAGCAAAAAGGGAGACAGGAAGGAATACCTCTTTTCCGAGCTCCTTCCAAAACCATTCATCTTCCCGGATCTTAGAGAGTAATGAGAAAAACCATAATCCTGCTGTTATTGATTCTGATACTTTTCACTTCATGTGTATCGAGTACGAAGCCATATGTGGAAGCACCGTTTGCCGATTCTTCATTATCGGCTGAGGATAAGCTTATCAGCGGAGGTGCCACCCATATGGCACTTCCCGAGCCTGAGTGCTATTTCGATGCGAAGGAATTCCTGGCCCGCTACACTGAAATTGTTGAAAACGCTGAGGACTACATCCTTATTTCAACGTTTCTCGGAAGCGGCTGTGAAGGGCTGGAAGAGTTCTATTCAGCTTTGGCAGCAAAAGCAGAGGAAGGTGTGGATGTATATCTCATCCTCGATGCGATTTCTTCCCTCGACATGACTGAAAGCAAAAAGTACATGTATCCGCTTTACTTCCTGAAGGAGAGCGGAGTGCATCTCATCGAGTATGCCCCGATGAGCATTTTAAGGATAATCGCTCCCCAGAACCTCATCATCCGTGACCACAGGAAACTTGTT
>JBJEWN010000281.1:0-2522 GCA_051885075.1 Bullifex sp. | reverse complement strand
CGATGCAGTCCATGTCATCACACCCCATAACACCCATCCTGCCATCGTTCTTGACCTGCTGGACCATGGCTTTAACGTCTTCTGCGAAAAACCGCTTGCCATTACGGTGAATGAAGCAAAGCAGATGATAAGAAAGAGTGAGGAGACGGGAAAGCTCCTTGGAGTGTGCTTCCAGAACCGACTCAATAAAGCAAGCGTGGAAGCAAAGGAAATAATCGAAAGCGGTAAGTACGGAAAGATTTTAAGCGGCATGGCCCTTGTCACCTGGTACCGCAACGGAAAGTACTACAGCGACTCCCCCTGGAGGGGGAAGTATGCAGGGGAGGGCGGAGGATGCATCATCAACCAGTCGATCCACACCCTCGACCTTGTCGATTACCTCACCGGAGGCGTCGATTCCCTTGCGGGCTTTGACGCAAAGCTCCGTGAAACCGATGCATACGAAGTTGAGGACACTGCCATGGCCCTGATGAAACTCAGGTGCGGTGCCGAGGTCGTCACCTTCTGTACCAACTGCTACCTTGGCTCAAAGGTATGTGACGTTGAGCTGAGGCTTGAGCACGCAGTCATGCAGGTACGTCAGTCGGGACTCACGGTAATCGAGGAAGACGGCAACACGATCTTCCACCCTGCCGAGGTCCTGACAGGGGAAAAGTCCGAGTGGGGAGTAAGTCACGGACTACTGATAAATGAATTCTATAAGTCGCTTGTGAGCGGAAAACCGTTCATAGCAGACTGTCACACCGGCCTTGCCGCCGTCTCGATCGTGAATGCGATCCAGCACAGCAAGGGCAGATACATGAAAATCGAACGATAAGGAGAAAACCACCATGGTAAAAATCTCAGTTAAGGAAGCAAAGGACAGGATCACGGCAATCTTCATGAAAGTGGGCGTGAATGAGGATGAAGCCCGCATAACCGCCCAAATGCTGGTGGAAGCGGACCAGAGGGGAGTTCACTCCCACGGAATCCTGTGCACCGCAAGGTACGTGAAGCTCATCAGGGACGGTAAGATGAGACCGAACATGAAGGCGAATGTCGTTAAGGACAACGGAGTCGTCGCTGTCTGGGACGGCAACCACTCAAGCGGACAGGTGCTTGGCTACCGTGCCATGGAAGAAGCGATGAGAAAAGCAAAGGAGCACGGTGTCGGTGTTGTGTGCGTCAAAGGCGCAAACCACTTCGGGGCCCTTGCATACTATGCCCAGATGGCCCAGAAGGCAGGCATGGTGGGAACAGTTCTCGGTACCGGTGACTCCACGATGGCACCCTGGGGAGGATGCGAGAAGGTTATCGGAAACAACCCGGTCAGCGTCGCGGCCCCTGCAGGGAATGAAGTTTCCCCCGTACTGGACATGGCAATGACCGTCGTGGCCAACGGCAAGGTCTCAAACATGAAACGCCAGGGCGCGACGGAAATCCCGGAAGGGTGGGGCCTTGACAGGGAAGGCATGCCCACAACCAGCATGAAGGACTACTACACGATTCCTCCCATGGCTGGCTACAAAGGCTGGGGCATGGCAGTTATGGTCGACATCCTGGCCGGAACCCTCTTCGGAGGCGGCACCGGCGACAGGGCCAAGGACAATGCCGATGGCCCGTCCCTCATGATGATCGCAATGGACATCAGTGCCTTCAACGATGAGGAAAAGTACTATAAGGATGTCGATGACAGAATCCGCGAGCTGAAGTCATCAAAGCTGGCAAAGAACTCAAAAGGCATCCTCATGCCCGGTGAGATCGAGGACGGTAAGTTCAAAGCTTCCGAAGAGTCAGGCATCGTTGAAGTCCTTCCCGAGAACCTGAAGATGGTCAACGATCTTGCCACTGAAATCGGAGCGGAGCCCATAAATACCCTCTGATATGACAATACGTTTTGCAGAAGAAAAAGATCTCGGAAAAGTAAACGAACTAAGACGTCAGGTCAACGACCTTCACACTGAAGGCCGACCTGACATCTTCCGTCCCGGCTTTCCCGATGAACTCAGGGCCTGCATCAAAGGAAAGACCGTAATCGTGGCAGAGTCCGGTGACGCGGTCGTCGGCTTTGCCGTGATAACACCTGCCCACAGAAAGGAAACACCCTTTCAGTATGCAAGGGACTTCCTTGAAATCGATGAACTCGGAGTCGACAGCGCCCGTAAACGCAAAGGCGTGGCAACGGAAATACTGAAGTTCATCGAGTCCTATGCAAAGGAAAACGGCATATCCGGAATTGAACTCAATATGTGGGAATTCAATCAGGAAGCACTGGCTTTTTACGAAGCATCAGGTTTCAGAACGTACAGAAGGTACCTTGAGAAGAGTATCTGAGCTATAACACAATTAGAGCCAAAGTTATACACAGAAGCTAACCTGGACACTTAATTGTGGTATCGAAGACAGCCCAGGCTCCCTTCCTCTGAAAATCATCAGAATGGGCCGTATGCTCTTTTGTATTCCATCCACAATGATCACATTTTAAATAATTCTAAAGAGTGGAAAGTTCTTCACTGAATATTGAGGACGCAGCACAATAAGAT
>JBJEWN010000280.1:0-2544 GCA_051885075.1 Bullifex sp. | reverse complement strand
CATCTTGCATTATTATTCTTTCGGTGCTTATAAAAATTCAGTGGGAACTAGAGATTATTATATTGGATTTAAAAAATGACCTCAGGTTAAGAGGTCATTCATCGATGAGCCCCAGCTCCTTAAGAGCCAGCCGTGCTGCATTCTGCTCGGCGTTCTTCTTGTTCGTTCCTTCAGCCATGCCGTAACACTTCTGTCCGAGAAAGACCTTCACGAAGAACTTCTGTTCATGGTTCGGGCCTTCCACATTGTCGAGGAAGTACTCGGGAACCTTGTTCTTTTTCTTCTGAAAGTAAACCTGAAGAAGACTCTTGTAGTCCTTGTTGGAGTTCCTTCCCTCCAGGACCTTCTCAACCTGACCTGCTATGAAGGAGAGCACGTAGTTCTTTGCACTCTCAAAGCCCTTGTCCAGGTAGATTGCGGCAATGACGGCTTCCATGCAGTCGGCAAGGATTGCCTTCTTGTACCTGCCCTGATGCATCTCTTCCCCCTTGCTTAAGAGGAGGTAGTCTGAGATGTGAAGCCTGAGTGCAACTTCTGCAAGGCTCTCTTCCGATACCACGGTTGCCTTGATGCGTGAGAAGTCCCCTTCCCTGAATGCGGGAAGGTTTTCAAACAGATATTCGGCCGTCACCATGCCGAGTATGCTGTCACCAAGAAATTCCAGTCTCTCGTTGTTATCCACATCGCCGAACACTTCATTGGCATATGATGTGTGGGTAAAAGCGAGATTCAGCAATCTCAGTTCACTGAACTTTATCCCTATCGTCTCCTGAAAACAGGAAAGCTCCTCAATGCGCTTAGGTGTAAGCTGAGGAGCCTTTAAGTAATACTTTTCCACGATCAGCCGAGCTGCTCTGCAAGGAACCTGACTGCATCGCCTACAGTCTCGAACTCTGTAGCCATGTCATCGGGAATGGTGACGCCGAGTTCCTCTTCGATGGCATAGACGAGCTCATATGTGTCGAGGCTGTCAGCGCCGAGGTCCTTTCTGAAAGAAGCGGAAGGAACAACCTTGGCGGGATCGACGGAAAGCTTTTCAGCGACGAGATCTTTTACTTTTGCAAGAACCTGATCCTGTGTCATTTCAATTCTCCTTATTCAGCATCCTTCTCAACGACCTGCTTACCGTTGTAGTAACCGCACTTCGGGCAGACCTGATGTGAGGGTACAAGGTTACCGCATGTCTGGCAAGGAGAAAGGGTAGGAGCTGCAAGCTTCATGTTAGCAGCCTTGCGTGATGCTGCCTTAGATTTTGATGTTTTATACTTTGGAGTTGCCATTTTATTTTAACCTCTCTAGTTTATTCTTGTGATAAGACACTTTCACGATATTAACAGTAACGGTAACGTTCGTCAATACAGTGCAACTTCTTATTCGACCGAAAAAAATCTGCTAACCTGACACCAATGTTAACACATTAGAAAAAAATGTCAAGAAAAATATGAAAGTCTGTGATAATTTTATGCTCCGGCCGGTTTTATCACGTCCGGAGCACATCATTCACGCCTGTTCGTTGTCCACAAAGCCCATCATGTCGTTGATCGAGGCACCGGGAGCGACCATCGGAAGCACCTTGTCATCGATCGGAATCTCACAGTCGATAACCACACCTGTCTTAAGGTCGAATGCGGACTGAAGGACAGCCTCGGCATCGTCATCAGCCTTAAGCCTCATACCCTTGACGCCGTACGCCTCAGCCAGACGCACCCAGTCAAGCGGAGTATCCAGCGTGGTCTCGCTGTAGTGCTTCTGGAAGAAGAGGTTCTGCCACTGGCGCACCATTCCGAGGCAGTGGTTGTTGAAGACGAGGATCACGACAGGAAGCTGATAGCGGGCGATCGTGGCAAGCTCGTTGCAGTTCATCCTGAATGATCCGTCACCTGCCACATTGCACACCCTGGCTTCCGGATTTGCAACCTGCGCGCCGATTGCGGCACCGGTGCCGAAGCCCATGGTTCCGAGTCCGCCTGATGTGAGGAAGTGTCTCGGCTTCTGATGCTTCAGGTACTGTGCGGCCCACATCTGATGCTGACCGACCTCAGTCGCGACGAAAGCTTCCTTTTCCCGGGATAGTACCCTGTCAAGGGCCCTCAGGATCTCACGGGGGCGCTTTGACTCAAGTGTTACCTTCATTGGGAACCGTCTCTTATAGCTTGCAACCTTCTCCATCCACTCCTTATGCTCACGCTTCTCAAGGCGGCTGTTCATCACGGTGAGGATTTCCTTCACGTCCCCGATGACATGGCTGTCGGAGATGATGTTCTTGTCAAACTCCGCGGGATCGATGTCGAGCTGGAGGATGTTTGCCTGGGTTGCGAATGTTGAGCCCTTGCTGATTACCCTGTCCGAGAAACGCGCACCGATCACGATTAAAAGGTCACATGCGTTTATGGAAAGGTTGCTGACCTTCGTTCCGTGCATGCCGACCATGCCCGTGAAACGGGGACTGTCGCTCGGAACGGCACCAAGTCCCATAAGGGATGAGCACATGGGTGCATCGATCTTCTCCAGAAACTCCAGAAGCTCCGCGGAAGCATCTGACCT
>JBJEWN010000279.1:0-2559 GCA_051885075.1 Bullifex sp. | reverse complement strand
CAAGGGTTGATGCAACAATCTTCCTAAGCGCAGTCCTGAAGCCCTGTCCCATCTCAGTCTGTCCGCAGAGAACGGTAAACTTATCACCATCCTTGACGAGCTTAAGGCGTCCCTTGATGATGGCCTGTTCACCGTTACCGGTGAATGCGCCTCCATGATTGTAGAAGCTTATGCCGATACCCTTACCGGAACCGATTGAATATTCAGCGCTCTTTCTGAAGTAATCACTTGCGGATGTGATCTGCTCCATCATTTCATTGAGCTTCACATCCTCAACGATGTGACCTTCGGTAACTGTCTCATCACCCTTCTTCAGGAAGTACTTCTTCTTGTAGATTGCGGGATCAAGACCGAACTTCCTTGCAATGTGGTCAAGGTGCATCTCAATTGCAAAGAGTGTCTGGGGAGCACCGAAACCGCGGAATGCGCAGGATGGGAATGTGTTGGTTGCCATACCGTAACCCTCTATCCTCGTGCACGGCAGGAGGTAAACACCGTTTGCATGGAACACGCCTCTCTGAAGGACGACGTATGAGGATGAAAGATATGCACCGCAGTTGTAATAAACCTTTATGTCTGAACCGAGGATATTTCCCTCTGCATCGACACCTGTTCTGAAGACAATCTTTGAAGGATGTCTCTTTACGGAGTAGAGCATGTCCTCTTCCCTGTCAAAGCTGAGCTGAATCGGCTTTTTAATGATGCTTTCAGCAACAAGAAGCGGTCCTGCCAGTACATCAGGGAAGTGTTCCTTACCGCCGAATGCACCGCCCGTGACGGTCTGCTTCACGATAATGTCTTCAGGATTCAGGCCGAGAAGCCCGCAGATACTCTTCCTGATGTAGAACGGACACTGTGCGGAAGCATAGATGACATACTTACCGTCCTCAATCGTGGCAACAGCACCGTTGGTCTCAAGATGAACATGTTCCTGGAAGCCTGTCTCAAATGTTTCCTCGATGACTTCAGATGCACTGGCAAGAGCTTCATTCACATCACCGCCCCTCTCACTTACCAGGGAACACATGATGTTGTTTTCACCGCATAGCGGTGCAACTTCATTGTTTATCGCATCATCGATTGAAATGACGGGAGCTTCCTCCTCATAATCAACCTGGAATTCATCAAACAGTTTGTTAAGTATTCCCCTGTCTGAGCCAACAAGGATACCGATTGTTTCACCGACATACTTCACATCCCCGTCGGCAAAGCACCTCCAGTCGTCCGCGATCATCTTAAGGGCATTCTTATTCCCCTCGGGAATGTCCTTCGCACTGATGAAGTAATAACCCTCAGGCAGTGACGGTACCCTGATGTTTTTGATTTTTCCCCTTGCAACCGTCGAACGGATCAGGCGGGAATACAGCATGTTTTCAAATTTCAGGTCAGCAAGATACTTTGCATCTCCTCTGGCTTTTTCCAGGGCATCGACTCTCGTGATCCTGTCATCAATGTGAGTAACTGACATTTAGCCTCCATCGAACCATTATATTTATTTGGATATAATGGATTTATCCCTCCAAATATAACGGCAGTTATCTATCATCAGTATACTACACCATCATGAAATGTCAAAACAGAAAATGAAACAAAATGCAACAAATGGACAAAGACAAAATGAGGGAGCCGAAGCTCCCCTAGATCATTTCTCATCCGGACTCATGGTGCTGAAATATAGAACTCAATCACACACACATATTCACCTGCTGTCCAGTTATAACTGCCGTTCCAGGTAGGTGTGAACTCAGCAATTGTATAAGATCCTACTGTATAAGGCTCAGCTACGAAATTAACTCCGCAATGGCCATAAGCTGAGCCTCTTTTTACAGTACCCACCTTTTTACCACCATCCATGATATCAACAGCCTTTTCGCCTGTGGTTTCAATATCCTTACCAACGAAGAGAACATCAATTCTTCCTTCCGGAGTTACTGCTTTTTCATTGACAAATCCATTTGTCACAATATCAACACTCATTCCTTTTACAGAATCATTTGTATTACCGACCCATCTTACAGCCATTGATTTGGCCTGACCGGATGTAAGAACGATAGTGTTATCAGTGTTGTCAGTACCATCAATTACCTTTCCATCATACAAAATCTGTAATGTCTGACTGGAACTGACTGTATTCTGTAATGTTACAGAACCATTATCTGCTGCGAAAACAGATCCTGCGAGTAAGAGTGTAACAAAGAGTGTTGCAATTAATTTCTTCATTTTAATTATCCCCTATCAAATATATGTGCAAGTATTTGATACTGATAATATACAAAACATGCAATCTTATGTCAACTGTTTTCAATCATTTCACAATAATAATTTCTAATTTTTTATAATATATACACTTTCATATGCCATATATAATTCTGATAGATAAATACAGTCTTTAATTTCTAAAAACATATGTCAAATGATAAATTCTCATCAAGCACAAACATTTCTCATTGCCAAATTCAGAAGCATTAGCAGTCCATTTTCTGATTCAGTAAAACAAGTGGTATTTATACTAAGAGCATAAAACAGACAGGGAGGTGAAAATAATCCGAATAGAAGCTA
>JBJEWN010000278.1:0-10850 GCA_051885075.1 Bullifex sp. | reverse complement strand
ACATCCGCATTGGGAAGGCCCTGAAGGTTCTCGGTTCCTTTGTATATCCGGTGGGATGAATATCTGAAGACTGCGGAGAGCGTTCCGTCTTTCTGGCAGATGATGATTCCGGGTGTCCTGAAGTCACCTTCGCCGAGCGTGCTTACTTCCAGGGGAAGATAGTCATATGAGTATGTCCTGTCAGTTCCCGCTTCGTATGGGGATCCTGAAAATCCCCTGTCCCTGTATGAAATGAGTGCGGATGCATCACCCGTTATGGGAGCACCGTAATATAAATGGAGAAGGCGCCCGTAGGCGTCCTTCTTCATCTGATAAGTGAAGTTATCCGTTGTGATTGTGAATAATCCGTTATCGTATGTGATCATAATGAGCCTGTATTTCTGAGATATGAAGTGAGAGCTTCATCATACTCAGGGATTGCACCCCGCTGAGTCACGACGTAGTCCGCGATGCGGGAACCGATGAGAAGCGATTTCTCCAGGTTGCCTGTCTTTATGTACGTTGCAAGGAAACCTGCCGAGAGGCTGTCTCCGGCACCGACAGTGTCGACGACGGGGACGGGTGCGCATGGAACGCGGTACCACTTATCCTTATAGCACATCGTGCCTTCCTTACCCTTTGTAAGGAGGATGAGGTCAAGGGAATATGTCCTGTAAAGCTCCTCAAGCCCTCTGTATCCCCTTGCCTTTATCCCCGCAGCATCGAGCACGATGTCCTCTTCCTCATCGTTGAGCTTGAGGATGGTTGCATTCTCAAGTCCTTCCCTGATGATTTCATCGGAGTGGAAGTGCTTCCTGATGTTCACATCGAAGAATCTGTGGTCTGAGGATACCTTCTTAAGAAGTTCCTTAAGCGTGGCTCGGGAGGATGCGTTCCTCTGTGCAAGTGTTCCGTAGTAGATGAGGCTTACTTTTTCAGGGAGGCTCACAAGGGGGATGGTGTCCCAGGCACAGGGATCGTTGAACTCATAATCGGCATTCTTCCCGTTCAGGGTTATCATTGCCTTTCCTGTCTCATAGCCGAGCTTTGAGATGTAAGCGGTTGAAAGTCCGAGCTCACTGATTTCCTTAAGTGCGCGCTCTCCCAGATCATCGCTTCCCACTGCGGAAAGGATTGCACCGTTAAGACCGAGCTTTGTCATGTGCCCTGCCACGTTTAGAGGGGCACCTCCAAGTGTTGCCTTGTCAGGGAACACGTCAAAAAGTATTTCACCGAATGTGAGAAAATCCAATTTATCCTCCTTTACCACTTTTGCTTCCCAGCTCCTGAGCGTGTCGGTGGAATCATGGTAGTTCGAAAGCACCGTTCTTCCTGAAAGGGGAAGCACTCTTTCGTGTTCACTCATGTTCACCGCAACCGTGTACTTCTCATGATCCAGAGTTCTTTCATAGACGAAGAGCTCCTCATCGTCCTCCATGAGAAGACGGAAGCTTCCGTAGATAAGTGTATCACTTGAGCGTCTCAGTGTAATGAGCTTTCTGTAGAAGTTCAGGACTGAATCGGGATCATTCTCCTCTGCTTCCGCATTGATCCTCTCATAATCCTGGTTCATCCTGATCCAGGGTGTACCCTCCGTGAAGCCGCCGTTTGCCCCATTGTTCCAGCAGAACGGAGTCCTGGAGTTGTCGCGGCTCGTGGCCCTGAGAAGTCTCAGCGCATCCTCTTCGCTTTTCCCTCTTGAGAGCATGACGGACCAGTCATTCTTTGCCGCGATGTCCCTGAATTCGGAAATGTCGTTAAAGAGCGTATTCGTCATGCCGAGTTCCTGTCCCATGTAGATGTAAGGTGTGCCCTGCATCAGAAAATACATCACGGCAAGTGCCTTTGCGCTTTTCTTCCACTTGTCCTCAGTGGATGTATTTCCGTAACGGGAAACGCTCCTCACCTGGTCATGGTTTTCAAGGTAGAGCGTGTTCCAGCCTTTGCCGTCCAGACCTTCCTGCCATTTCTTATAAATCTTCTTATAGCCAGGAAGCGTGAATGGCGACTCATCCCAGTTGTTCTCACATGCGGGCTTTTTCCAGTTCATGTGCTCGAAGGAGAAGATCATGTTGAGTTCATTGTTTTCGGGAGCAGTGTAGCTCAGCGTGTCCTCAACTCTGGCACCCGCACCTTCACCGACAGTGAGCCAGTCATAACGGGAAATGGCTTCCCTGTTCATTTCCTTTAAAAACTCATGGATGCGGGGGCCGTTGTTGGTGTAGGGGGATGCGTCTCCGTACTCACCGTTCACGATGCCGTCAGGGAAGTTCTGATCCTTGCTTATCATCGTGATGACATCCATCCTGAAACCGTCGATGCCTTTGTCTCCCCAGTATCTCATGAGGTCGTAAACGGCCTCCCTGACCCTTACGTTCTCCCAGTTCAGGTCAGGCTGCTTCTTTGAGAAAGAATGGAGGTAGTACTGTCCTCTCTTTTCGTTCCACTCCCAGGCAGAACCTCCGAAGCATGCACCCCAGTTGTTCTTCTCATCACGCCAGATATACCAGTCAGCTTTGTCATTGTCCCTGGAAGATGAGGACTCGATGAACCATTCGTGTTCATCGGATGTGTGGTTCACCACCAGATCCATTATGATCCTAATGCCGAGACTGTGGGCCTTTGCAAGCAGCCGGTCGAAATCCTCCATCGTGCCGAAGTCATCCATTATCGCACGGTAGTCGGAGATATCGTAGCCGTTGTCGTCGTTAGGACTTTTATAGCATGGATTGAGCCATATGATGTCACATCCGAGTTTTTTCACATATTCAAGGTGAGCGGTTATTCCGTTGAGGTCCCCGATTCCGTCCCCGTCTGAGTCACTGAAGGACCGGGGGTATATCTGATAGACACATCCCTCTTTCCACCATTTTCTTTCCATGGTATTTCTCCTGTTGTTTTTTTTAAGTCGTTCCTCTTCTCACCAGAGAGACGTTCATTATTGTGCATCCTGTTGCCGATCTCTCATCCTTGATGCTGATGAGCGTGTCGACCGCAAGCTGGGCCATTTCCTTGATTGGCTGATGAACAGTCGTCAGGGGCGGTGTGGTGTATGCCGCGATGAGGGAGTCATCAAAACCGACCACCTTCAGCTCTTCAGGCACCTTTATCCCCTTGGAAGAGGCCACCTGCAGTACCTGACTTGCAATGATGTCGGAAGAAGCAAAAATGCCGTCCGTCTCAGGTCTTTCCGTCAGTACCTTTTCTATGAATGCCGTGTAATCAAGTCTGTCGTAGAGCTCGGGAGGATATGAAAGGCAGATGAAGCTGACCCTTTTCTCCCTGCATACTTCCTCAAAACCGATGGAGCGTTCGTCGGCAGGCATCTTCCTGCCCTGGATCCCGGCAAGGCTCACCAGATTGGTACACCCTTTTGAAATGAGTTCTTCCGCGGCAATCCTTCCGCCCTGACGGTTGTTGCACTCTATTGCGAATGCAGCCCCGTCCGGATTGCGTTCGATGCATACGACCGGGAATTCCAGATTCTCTATCCGCTGGGTCGCGAATCTTCCTGAGCACAGAATCAGTCCGCATACCCTGTTCTCGCGGCAGCGGTTTATCATTTCCGCTTCAGCCTGCTCATCTCCCCTGGAAACGAATACCATAAGGGAATAACCTTTTTCCCTTGTGGCGTTCTCAATTGAAGAGAGCAGATCGGAAAAGAATGGGTGCGCGATATGGGGCAGTATGAGCCCTATGATCTTTGATGATGACTTTGAAAGGGAGCGTGCCAGCGCATTTGGCTGGTAATTCAGCTTCTTTACCGCTGCCTCGACCTTGTCTCTGGTCTCCTGACTTATATATCCCCTGTTATTGAAAACCCTGGAAACGGTACCGATGCTGAGACCCGTTTCCCTTGACACATCCTTGATGGTAGCCAAACTGCAATTACCTCCAGATAAATTCCTTAAGAACCGTATCATTCAGTCTGAGTCTTATGGTCTCATCATACTCCTTTTCGGGAGTGTTTTCAAACGAGGCAAGACTCTTCCAGTCCCCTGATGATATCTCTGTTATCTCATGGTCGATGAAGATGTGCAGCGTTCTGTCCGAGGTATTCATGTGCACATCCTCATCGCCATAAGAAAGGATTCCGCTTTCACTGTCCCAGCAGAAGCGCTTTGCAAAGAGCGTTCCCTCAAAACTTCCTTCAGCAATGAGATAAAGCACCTCTTCCGATGAAGAGTATCCGCCTTCTGTCTCTCTGTTCAGGGCAAAGCGGGAAAGAAGTTCATCCGTGGGCTTAAGGGTGAGAACGCCGTCGCTGTAACCGACCTTCCTCACCATGCTCATGGCTCCCGTCGTGGGAAGATGGGGCGTTGCCACCCTCAGCCATGAGATCATGTATGTATCATCAGTTCCCGTAAAGCTCTGACTGGCATATGGAAGCTTCGTCAGGAACATCTCTTTTCTTTCCGATATCAGGTGAAGTCCTTCCTCATCGATCTCCGCTTCGAAGTAAAACCCATCCGCGGATGTGAAGAAGAGCTTCCCGTCAGCCTTTAAAAGATCGGGACACTCCCAGGCGCCCTCCGCATCAAAGGTGTTAACCATCCCGTAGCTGTCGTATTCATCCCTGTAAAGGGCGAACGTGTTTCCTTTCAGCCAGAGAAGAAGGTATTTCCTTCCGTTATATCTGAAGAGCCTCGGATCCCTTTCATCCGAAACGCTGTTCGGGATGATGACTTCAGGTTCTGTGAAGGTGTATCCGTCATCTGAGTATCTTCTTTCCTGATAAAATGCCCGCTCTCCCTTAATGTTCGCAACCGTATATGCGAACTCTCCGTCAAGGGCGGAGCCCGAGAAGATGACATGGCTGTCATCCTTTGGCAGGAAGACGGGTACCTCCTCGCTGAAGGTTACCATGTCCCGTGATACTGCATGTCCCCAGGACATGTTGTTCCACTTCTCGGAGACGGGATTGTACTGGTAATAGAGGTGGTATATGCCGTCCCTGAAGTGCATCCCGTTCGGATCGTTGATCCAGCCGAAGGCGGGCGTGTAGTGGTATTGGAAGTGAGGCTTTTCATACGGGATGTCATCAGAAGTCCTTACAAGGTCTTCAAGTCCTTCAGGACCGTCGATGACAAGCTGTGCGGAAAAGAGGGAAGATGGCAGGAATACTTCCCTGTTTCCTTCCTCTCTGAATTCAAGGAGCAGGGAGGTGAGGAGCTTCTCCTTTACGTCATAAAACCTCACTTCCCTTTCCTCTGCACCTTTAAGGTAGGGCAGCACAAGATATTTCTTACTGTTTTCAATAGTGAAACGCATATCTCCTCCTTCAGATTATCAGGGCAATGGAATCGAAGATGGTTTCATCTCTGCACTGAAGTGACACATGTCCTTTGCATGAGTGGACGGGGTAGTAGTAATATCCTTCCTTATTTTCAGGCGAGAGTGAGAAAACCCTGATGAGTGCGTCTTCGATGTAGACGAAGAGCTGAGCGCACTTTTCACCTGCGGTTTTCGGGATTCTGATGTATTTCGCGTTATCAGCAGTGATTCTCATTGTGCTGCCTCCTCCTGTGTAAGTGTTTTATTTCACGGCACCTGCCACGACACCTGAGATGATTGCCTTCTGGAGAACGAGGTATATCACCAGGATCGGAAGAACCGTAAGGATGAGTGCTGCCATGATGAGACCGTAGTCCGCACTGAACGTGCCGTAGAACTCGTAGGTTGAAAGCGGCAGTGTCTTTATCGCCTTCACTCCGAGAACCAGGCTGGGCAGCAGGTAGTCGTTCCAGAACGCGAGAACGTTCAGGATGATGAGGGTTGCGGTCGTGGGTCCGAGCAGGGGGAAGACGATCTGGAAGAAGGTCCTGTATCTGCCGCAGCCGTCAATTTTTGCCGCTTCCTCAAGGGCCAGGGGGACATTGGACTTGATGAAACCCTGGAAAATGAATACCGACATCGACATGGCAAAACCGGTATGCATGAAGATGAGTGTCGATCTGTGGTTAAGAAGCCCGAGCTTTGCACCGTAGATGTAAACAAGCGGGATCATGATCGCCTGGAACGGTATGATCATCGATGCCGACATCAGGGATGAACAGATCTTCGAGAACTTATTGTCATGGCGTACGTAGTAGTATGCGCACATTGCTGAGAGGATGGTGACGAAGAACGTCGAGCATCCTGTCACGATGAAGCTGTTGAAGAACGCCGTGAGGTAGTTCATTTTCTTAAAGGCTTCCACATAGTTCGATAGTGAAAATCCCTTTGAAGGTGTCAGTGACAGTGGATCCCTGAGGATGTCCATCTTCACCTTGAAGGAGTTCAGGATGGTCATCAGGAACGGGACCATGAAGGCTACGAACAATACCGCAACCAGGATGAAAAGCAGGACGTCGATGACGACTTTCCTTGTTCCGCCGACTTTCTTTGATGTCTGACTCATGCCGCAACCTCCTTCTTTCTTCCCATCCAGACCTGAAGGCCGGAGATGAGTGCAACGACGACGAAGAGGAAGAGTGCCTCTGCCTGACCTACGCCGTAGTTTCTTGACGTGAATGCCTTCTCGTAAACGTGCATTGCAACGAGTCTTGTCGATGCATATGGGCCTCCCTTGGTAAGGGTGAGGTTGAGGTCGTAGACCATGAACGTTCTTGAGAGCGTCAGGAAGATGCATATCACGAAGGAAGGAACCATCAGGGGAAGAATGATCGATCTCATTCTTCTCCAGCCTGTGGCACCGTCGATCGAGGCTGCCTCAAGCACATCATGGCTGAGACCGGTGAATCCTGCGATGTAGATGAGCATCATGTATCCTGCCAGCTGCCATACTGTTACTAGGATGAGCGCGAAGTATGCGGTCTTCGGAGCGCTCAGCATCGACTTGGAAAGCCACTCCGCTCCAAGTGCCTTACCGACTGCGGTGAAGACGTTGGAAAAGATGAACTTCCAGATGAAGCCGAGTACGACACCTCCGATGAGGTTCGGTGTGAAGAAACCCGCACGGAAGAAGTTCTGTCCCTTGATTCCGTTTGAAAGGAGGTATGCCAGGAAGAATGCAACTATGTTGACGAGGAGTACCGAGATTACGACGTAGCGGAGCGTGAGCCACATCGATGACCAGAACTCTGTATCCCTGAATGTATCGGCGTAGTTCTGAAAACCGACGAATGATTTGAGCTGGGAGACGCCGTTCCAGTCGGTGAAGGTGAGATAGAAGCCGTATACGAACGGGATTATCACAACCAGGAAGAAGACCAGAAGTCCGGGAAGGGCGAACATCGCGCCTGCTTTTATATCGGAAACTGTTGATTTTTTCATTTATCCACCTCCCTTCAGGCCGGTCCGGCCTGAAGGTGACAATCACATTACGGCTCAGTTCTGAGCTTTCCAGTACTGGGAAAGTGCTGAAGCGAGTTCCTTTCTGTCAGACATGCCTGCGATGTACTTCTGCATTGCGGCACCCATTACTGACCAGTGGTCGGAAGGAGCGATGAAGCATGAAGTGTAGAGGCGGCCTTCCGCGGTGCGCTTTGCGATGTCCTTTCCGAGGGGATCGAGGGGAGCATTGGGGTTGTTCTTCGCAGCGGGGATGAGAGCTGTTTCCTCAACGAACATTCTCTGACCGTTTGCATCGTAGACGAGGTAGTTGATGAATTCCTTTGCCGCAGCCTGCTGTTCTGCCGATGCCTGCACGCGGTCAATCATGATCTGCTTGGAAGCCGATGCCTGGATGCTGCTGTTTGCGAAGTCTGAAGTGTCATCGCCGAGGACGAATGAGATGAAACCGAATTCCCCGTTCACGTCAGCTCCTCCCTCAACGAGGTTGGGCCATGCCCAGTAGCCGTTGGGCCAGAATGCGACATTGCCGCATGCGAGTTCAAGGGCACCCTGGTCATAGTCCGCTCCGAGGGGATCTGCCTTTGCGAAGTTGTACTCGAGCATGAGGTCCATCGTGTCGACGAACTGGTTGAAACGGTCCACCGTGAGGGGAGCTTTTCCGGCTTTGAGTTCGTTGATGATGACTTCGGAACCTGCAGTCGTACCGTCATATGCATCGTAGATGTAACCGAGCTGGTGGGCACCGAGTGACCAGTCTTCCTTTGCGATGAAGACAGGATTCTCCATACCCTTGCTCCTGAGCTCCGCGAGGATTGCCTTGAATGAGGAGTAGGAATTGATGGAATCAGGATCGAATTCCCTGCCGAGGGTCTGCTCAATTGCAGCCTTGTTGTAGATGATGCCTCTTCCTTCGACACAGAACGGGAAGGAATAGATTTTTCCGTCGATCACGAGATTAAGGGCATCCGTTTCAGCTGTCCAGGCTTCACCTGTGAGCTCAAGCGCATATTCCTTTGCGAGTCCGACGATGTCGGTGGGATCGAGGATTGCGAGGGTGGGAGCGTTGCCTGAGTTGTACATCGTTGTAACCTTGGTGTAGGGAACCTCTCCCGCACCGCATGCGATTACCTCAACATGGATGCCTTTGTCCTTCTCGAACCGGGCTGCAATCTTCTCCAGACCTGTCTGGATCTCACCCTTACTGTTGAGAAGCGTGATGGAAATCCTGCTGCTGTCTGCTGTCTTTGCTGAGGATGTGGATTCTGTGCCGCTCTTTGAGCAGCCTGTGAACATCAGTAACGCCATGAGGACGACTGAGATGACCGTAATGGATCTTTTCATTTGTGAAATCTCCTTTTTTTGCTGTTTACGGCTCATAGCATAGCGCAGGTTTTTTGATATGTCAAACGTTTGTTATAAAAATTTTCACATTTTCTTTTAGCCTCCAAAATTTGTACAAAAACATGAAAAAAAGCATTGAAATAACCCAAAATATGGATTATTTATATGTTAAGCGATTGATATAACAATCGATTGATACTGGAGGTAAAACATGTCTGTTTTCGATTACAGACTGAGTGTTAGGAAAGCAGAGCTGAAAACGCTCTTCACACGTCTTTACGGAAGCGATGAAGCCCTTGACGACCTTATAATGGTAATGAGGGAGTATTATACAAAGAGAAGTGATGAGCTTAAGGCTCTTGATGAAAGCAGGGAGAAGGATCCCCTCTGGTACAGAAGGGGAGACATGCTCGGGCTTACCATGTACTCAGATCTTTTCTCAGGTACCTTAAAGGGACTTAAGGAAAATGTGGACTATCTTGATAAACTCTCACTGAAATACCTTCACCTGATGCCTCTTTTAAAGATGCCTGAAAAGGACAATGACGGCGGTTATGCAGTTGAGGACTTCTTCACCGTTGATCCGCGCTTCGGCACTAATGATGATCTTGCCGCCCTTACCTCTGAACTCCGGAAGCACGGAATAAGTCTCTGCCTTGACTTTGTCATGAACCATACCGCATCCACCCATGAGTGGGCAAAGCGTGCGGAAGCAGGTGATGAGCGCTATCAGGACTACTACATGTGCTTTTCCGACCGCACCTATCCCGATGAATATGAGAAGACCACGCCGGAAGTCTTCCCGGCAACGGCGCCCGGGAACTTCATCTGGAACGAAAAGATGCATAAGTGGGTGCTCTCATCATTCTATCCCTACCAGTGGGATCTCAACTACAGGAATCCGGAAGTGCTGAGGGAGATGCTGCACTCGGCACTGCACCTTGCAAACCTCGGTGTCGAGGTCTTCCGCCTTGATGCCGTTCCGTATATCTGGAAGCAGCTCGGCACGACTTCGAGAAACCTTCCCGAAGTCCATTCCATAGTCAGGATAATGAGGCTGGTGCTGGAGACGGTATGTCCTTCCGTGATCCTGAAGGGTGAAGTGGTAATGGCCCCGAAGGAACTTAAGGCATACTTCGGAACACCTGAGGCCCCTGAATGTCATCTCCTTTACAATGTGTCTTTGATGGTCAATTTCTGGTCAGCCCTTGCAAGTCAGGATGTGAGACTGCTCGGGCACATGGCTGAGGATATCCTGTCCATGGAGGACCACTGTTCCTTCGTCAACTACATAAGGTGTCACGATGACATCGGATGGGGGCTTGATGAGGATTATGAGAGAGCAATCGGAACCGATCCACTGAAACACAAGATATTCCTTTACCGTTTCTTTGAAGGTTCATTCAAAGGTTCCTACAGCCTCGGTCAGCTCTATAACTACGATGACGCTACCCTGGATGCCAGAAGCTGCGGCACAAGTGCATCGCTCTGCGGCATTGAGAGCGCCAGAAACCATTTTGATGATGAGCTGCTGGAAAAGGGTGTGAAGAGGGACATGCTTATGCATGCCGCACTCTACTCATTCAGGGGGTTCCCGATGTTATCATCCGGTGATGAGATCGGTCAGCTCAACGACTGGTCATACATGAATGACCCAGCGCGGGCCCTTGACAGCAGGAACCTCCACCGTTCGCATTTCCGCTGGGACAATGAAAGGAAGGCTGAGTCCGGTGAGGGCTATGAAGGTGAGATCTTCAGATGCATCCGGACCCTCGACAGTGTCAGGAAAACCGATCCATGCTTTGCGCCTGAGGCTAAGGTAACTACATGGAAGAGCCACTCTGACGGAGTCTTCTCGATAAGAAGGACAGTTGATGGCCGTGACATGCTCTGTGTCATGAACTTCCGGGACTCGGAAGAGAGCGTGCACTACGACTACTTTCTTGGTGATTACACCGATGTCTTCACCGGACGTACGGTCAATCCCGGACTCGGCTTTACTCTTGAGCCTTACGAATATCTTTACCTTGTTCAGGACAGTCAGACTTTTTCCTCCTCCTTTTGAAGTCTGGTCTATGTGATATACTTCAGCCTGCCGTCAGAATCTGAGACGGCAGGCTGTTTTATGTTAAGAAACCAACTGTATATGTGTGTTACTTAGGCATCACCTCTCTGGTGTAGATCTTCAGCCACTCTTCTATTGAACCCGTGCATGCAGGAAGCTCCCTGTATAC
>JBJEWN010000277.1:0-2567 GCA_051885075.1 Bullifex sp. | reverse complement strand
AACACCTGCGGAAAAGAAAGCGTTAACTCCCGACTCTTCAGTTACGTAAACGACGCTTCTGAGAAGAATATGCTCTGCCATGTACGAAACCGCTGCGCTTTCACCCCTTTCACCTCCCCTTTCGGATGACCAGGACAGAATGTCATCACTTCTCTCTCCATTGCCGTGAATGAGGAATGAAAACCTGAAAGGGCCAAGCCTGAGTGCCGATCCAGCAAAGCTTCTCGTCCCCGGTGCAAAGAAAAAGGAAAAGACATCATCCCTCCATGAAAAGCCTTTCAGCACCGTCTCCTTCTTTCTCTCGCTTTTTCCTTCCCAGATGGCAAGGTCAGGCCTGATCAGCTCAGAGACTTCAAACCATGATATTTTCCCGTAACGGAATTCTCCGTATGAAAGAGTGAAATCCGCATCAGGATATGACAGCGTCAGGTAATCCGACGAGAAGTTAACGCCATTCCCGTTAAATGCAAGTCCTGATGAAAAAAGGAACATTGGGAAAAACAGCATCAGAATGATTATCAGTACCTTCATACTAATAATAAGCAAAAAATATTCGTTTTTTTCATAAGATTTCAGATTGTTAAACCTTATTAAACATGGTTAAAATGAGGTATTCATTAAAAATCAATCAAAAACAGGAGAATAATAATGGTAATCCTCACACTTAACTGCGGCAGCTCATCTGCCAAGTATCAGGTATATGACTGGGATAACAAGGATGTCCTTGCCGTAGGTATCGTCGAAAGGATCGGTCTCGAGTATTCAACGATCGAGCAGAAAACAACAGGCAAGGAAGTTTATGAAGCACGTTTCTCTTCCCCCACCCACATGGAAGCAATCCAGCTGGTACTGAAGATGCTTGTTGATGAGAAGTACGGCTGCATCAAGAGCCTCAGCGAGATCGGAGCTGTAGGTCACAGGGTCCTTCACGGCGGTGAATACTTCAAGAAGTCAACTCTCGTTACTGATGAAGTCATCGAGAAACTCAAGGAAATCATTCCCCTCGGACCTCTCCACATGCCCGCTAACATCATGGGTATCGAGGTTGCAAGAAAACTCATGCCGGATGTACCTCAGGCAATCGTAATGGATACCGCATGGCATCAGACGATGGAAGAGGCAGCTTTCATGTATGCAGTTCCTTACTCATGGTACAAGGACTGGAACGTACGCCGCTACGGCTTCCACGGAACCAGCCACCTCTAC
Organism: Bullifex sp.; assembly: GCA_051885075.1. Taxonomy (GTDB): domain Bacteria; phylum Spirochaetota; class Spirochaetia; order Sphaerochaetales; family Sphaerochaetaceae; genus Bullifex. The sequence continues at coordinate 1,361 of JBJEWN010000277.1, read as the reverse complement.
TGCGCAAAGAGGGCTGCAGTCCTCCTTGGAAAGGAAAACAAGGACACAAACGTCATCATCATGCACATCGGTAACGGTGCATCAGGCTGTGCAGTCAAGAACGGTGTATGTATCGACACATCAATGGGTCTTACCCCGCTCGAAGGTCTCGTGATGGGTTCAAGAAGCGGTGACATGGATCCCGCAATCATTCCTTACATGTGTAAGAACCTCGGTGTCACCGCTGCCGAGATGGATACGATCCTCAACAAGAAGTCAGGTCTCATCGGTCTCTGCGGAAAGTCTGACAGAAGGGACGTACAGGCTGCTGCAAAGGCAGGAGACAAGAACGCACAGCTCGGTATCGACATGGAAATCCACAGGATCAAGAAGTACATCGGTGCATATGCAGCCCTCCTCGGCCGCGTTGATGCAGTCGTCTTCACAGCAGGTGTCGGTGAGATGGGTGACCACATCAGAAAGGGTGCCCTCTCAGGTCTTGAGAACTTCGGCATTAAGCTTGATGAGAAGAAGAATGCACTTTCCCACTGCAGGAACACCGAGACATGCATCAGCACCGATGATTCCCCCGTCAAGATCTTCGTCATCCCGACGGATGAGGAGCTCGTCATGACGGAAGATGCATTTGCACTTATGAACGGTACCTATGACATCCACACCAATTTCCACTACACCTTCGAATCTCCCGACTACGTCAACAAGGCAAGGGCAAGAGGTCTTGTGGAAAACCTTAAGAAGACTCCCGAACTTGAGAGCATCATCGCCCATCCCGTCAGAAAATAATCTTATAAAGCCTCAGTTCCGGCCCAATGCTGTTAAGATAAGCTTCTGAAACAGGGATCCTGGACTGAATCAATGAGCCTCATAATGGACAAAAATCATTGTGAGGCTCATCTGTTTATTCTGAACTTTGGCATTCCTGAAAAACGGACGGATGGACTTTGCCGCATTAGAATGATTTACGGCGTACAGATCCGGAAGATTTCCATTCTAAGAACTGCCAGACTTTCCTTTGAACACCGAGTAAGCGGCAAGAGGCAGGAAAGCAGCGATGTTATGCATCAGTATTGCAATATAAATCCCAGTCCTCTACTTCTTTTGTTCTATCCAATTATCACGGGAGATATGGAATCAGTTATAAAAAGAAACCTCTCCGAAAAAATCACTCCACTTACTGATTATCTCAGAACTTCTTGCTTCTATTATTCTCATGATATTCCTAAGTGCTACTGCAGGGATATGGGAATTATTGTTACATAGATAAGTCTTTCCGCTGGAGGTAATCCATTTTTTGTGGCATTTTCAATCCGCATATTTGAAAATTGGTGACTTTCTGATTTACAACGACACTATACGTCGTA
>JBJEWN010000276.1:0-2570 GCA_051885075.1 Bullifex sp. | reverse complement strand
CTGCGTGGGTAGTTGATAAGCAACCTGGGAAAGGCGGTCCATCAGGAAACGGGGAGGATCGAAATCGGGAAATCCCTGGGAAAGGTTTATGGCACCGCACTCTGCGGCAACACGTGTCATCCGTCTGATGACGGAATCAGTGAAATGGGCGCTTCTGTCCGAAAGGCTTTGCATGATCGCTCCTCCTATTCCGAGTGAAAACGCTGCCTCTCGGAGCCGATAAGAAGTCCAAGGGACTCCCTCACGAAGAGCGGATGGGTTTTGTCAGACATGTCATTCGCACTGAAATAACAGTACCATGCTTTTTCCTCCGCACGGTAGACGGCATCACAGGAAGTAATGTATCTGGAAGCCCATCCATACCTTATCGGTGGCATAATCACGCGTTTCTCTTCAAAATTCATACCATCCTCACTGGTCAGGAGCATCATTACGGAACGGCTCCTGCGCTCTTCCTCGTCAAAGAAGAAGGAACACCTGATCGCTCCGAATCCCTGGGCGCATGGCAGTATCTTTATGCTGCCAAGAGCAAGGTTTGACCATCTGCTGTCAGGGTCACTTGCCATTATCGGAGTCTTCAGGGGAATGTAAGGTCCCGCTATCGTATCACTTTCAGCATAGGAGAAGTACTCAGTGCATTTCTGTCCCGTATCGTAAAGCTCCCTGTGGGATGCCCCGAAGTAAAGGCGGTACTTACCTTCCCACATCACGAGCTGGGGTCTGGAAAGTCTCGGCTCAGAGTAATCTGAAGCATAGGGGACATCCAGGGCGGAAAGCAGTACCCGAGGCTTGGACCAGAGCTTCAGGTCGGTGCTTGAAATCATGTTGATTCTTGAACATGAGAGCCTGTTGCCCCTGTCCTTCATTGAAAAGTAGTCCTTGTCGTGGGTCTCATACAGAAGGTAGTAGGTGCCTCCCTCCCTGAATATGAAGGGAGAATGCCCCCTGAGCAGCACGACGTGCTGTACCCTGTAGTCGAATCCTGACTGGGATGTGTAGTGCTCAATTCCTTCCCACGTGTTTGCAAAGAGATGCCACAGATTGTCAGGGGAATCCTCCCTCTGAATTACTGCAGGGTCATAGAGACCGGCCTTCCAGAACGGACTCTTCTGGATGGGCTCATCTGAATAAGCATACCACGATGCATCTTCCAGCGTGGCAAATGAAGGATAACGCAAGCTCACTCACCTCTCTGGCGGCGGGAACCCTTTCTTACGAAAAGGGGATCAAGTTTTTCCTCAAGCGAGAACTTCTTAGTGACAAAATTCACAAGCTTTGAATAAACAAAGAAGGAAAGGCCTATTGATACAACAAAGACCAGGATGACACCGACCTGAACGACTGCGGCATTGTCAGGCATTGCGCTTACGACGAAGTTGAGGATCACGAAACCGAGGATGAAAAAGATCATCAGGAGGATGAGGTTCACGACGGTCGCGATAAGCATGAATATGATGGAATTGGCTTTTTTGTTCATTTCCTTTTTTCTCCTATGAGGTATGACAGAATGATGAGACATACCGATATGACTATCGAGGCATCTGCTATGTTGTAAGTCGGAAATCGGTCAAAACCGAGGAAACCGTACATATCGGTACTGATCCAGTCCACGACCCTGAGGGATCGGAAGCAGCGGTCAATCAGGTTTCCGATTCCTCCTCCCGCGATCGCGGCAAGACACCACTTCTGAAAAAACGTGAAATCAGCATCGGTCTTCCGGCTGGCCACGCACCAGATCACAAGACCCATCAGGATTACGGGAAGCACGATGAAGAACACGATTTTCACAGGCACGTCCAGTCCTGTTCCGATCGAGAAAGCAACCGCATCATTCCTGACGTGAACTATTTCCAGAAAGTCCCAAAAGAGACTTCTGAATACCGTGTTCTCAGGTATGAACTTCACGACCAGTGCCTTGGTTATCTGATCAAGGGCAATGACCAGTGCCGTTACGGTAAAAGGAAGATACCTTCTCAAAGAGCTGTCGGCCATGGCAGGAACTCTCCTTCTGTACCAAGCTCGCCATTCAGCATCCTGAGTACCGCCTTCACCCCGTATGTCTCGCTCTGATAGTGTCCGCCTGCTATCACATTGATGTGGGATTCCAGCGCTTCATGGAAGTTCTGATGGTATATTTCACCGGTTATGTAAAGATCAAGATTGTCATCAATGGCCTGAGAGACATCATTTCCTGCACCGCCTGATATGATTCCCACACTCTTCACCCTGTCCTTTCCGAAGGGAAGGATCCTTGTTCCGGTATCTTCGGAAAAGCCCAGCAGGGTACAGATTTCTTCCATTGTCATTTCCACCGGAAGATTTCCCTTAACTCCGATCATGGCACCATGGTAAAGTCCGAACATGTCATATTCCTTCATTCCGAGACACATTGCCATCTGGGCATTGTTGCCGTAGACGGGATGGGCATCTAGGGGAAGATGACATGCATAGAGTGCGATGTCATTCTGAATAAGGGTCTTTATTCTTTCATAGTGAGGACCTTCGATGGCCAGGGGATGGCCCCAGAAAAGACCATGATGAACGAAGAGCATGTCGCACTTTCTCGCTGC
>JBJEWN010000275.1:0-2572 GCA_051885075.1 Bullifex sp. | reverse complement strand
GGACAATTAGTAAAACAAGGTTCAGGTTCATTGATTTTAGCTGGTGATAATACATATGAGGGAGGAACAATTATTGAAGATGGTTCTCTTGTAGCATACTCAAAATCAGCATTTGGTAATGGAGAAGTAAATAATATTTCAGGAACAGTTGCTGAAATGACAAAAATACCGGCAATGGATGCAGCCGGCGGAATCACCGAGTGGGATGAGGAGAAGGGAAGGTATGTACTTCTCTCGCAGGTTGTCGGGTGGCAGGCAATAGAAACCAGGGATTGTGTCATCCTTGATACGGAATATGGTCTTGTTGCCATCATTCCTGTAGGAATGAGCCAGGTATCATCATGCAACTTCACTGATGGTCTGGCAGTGGGTGATAAAGTGGAAAAGGGGGATGAACTAGGATACTTCCTTTTCGGAGGAAGCGACATCGTCATGATTTTCCAGGACGGTGTTGATGTTGATCTGGTTGTCCCAGAGGACGGTAACGGTGGATACTCACATGTGCTGATGGGGGAACCTTATGCGGTACTGAGAAAAAAATAATTTTTTTATTATCGAAAACAAAAGGATTTAAGCGAATTAAAACCAATGAAATCCATCTGAATCCTCAAAAAAGCTTCTGTTTTGCGTTAATTATTAACAGAAGATGAAAATGGAGGTGGAGGATGGATCTTTTATCTGAAATCACGGGAGTCAGTTATAGTTTTTCCGTGCCTGATGGGTATTCGGAAGTCCGCAGTTCATACATCAGAAATCATGCCAAACCGCTTGCGCCGGAGGATCTGACTGACTTTGCGCCTGTCATTCCTGATAACTTTTCCGATGAGGAAAGGAAGCTGTCAGAAGACATGCTTGAATCATGTGTCATAAAGGAAATATCCGACACTGTATTATGTCTGCGCATTGTCAGTGACTGTGAGGATAACAATATTCCTTTTTCCTATAAGCTTGTCGAACTTATATGTGATTACACACAGATAGTGAGGGATGGCTATGACGGCAGCATAAAAGCCTTCCTGCCCATGGAGATAAGCGATGTTTCATTTGAATTTAAAAATGATTATCCTGATAATTCCTTGCAATAAGCTGTTCTTTATATTAAAACTCGTAATATTTACTTTATAATACTATGTTATATATATAATTAGTTTTTTTTAATCAGTGTAACCATCTGAGACCAAGTGGTATCTTTCCTGTGGAGGAATTATGGATACACTGATTATTTGTCTTGACCGCACCGGCGGCAGGACCTTCGGCGGCAGGCGCCAGAGTGAGGACAGGGAGATCAGAAAAAAGATGCTCTCACTGTTTCCTCGCATAACCTGTGACCCTTACACCGGACTGCAGTTTGAAAACAGCAGTAAAAACCAGCTCATGGTAAAAGAGCGGATTGACGGAAGTGAGAATGCCGTTTTCATGGAAAAGGGAAATCCGGATAATTACTGCTTCCGCCATCTCATCGTATTCCGGTTTCACCGTGATTACCCGTCAACTGAGAAGTATGATCCTTATTCAAGGGGCTTCAGGCTCGTTGCAAAGGAGGATTTTGCCGGATACTCACATGACATCATAACAATGGAGGAATACGTGAAATGAGGAAAACAATAATCTCAGTACTGATCATCATCCTGCTGTCTGTACTTATTTCCTGCGATCTTTTCATCAGGAAACAGCCTGAGCCTCAGAGCTGGCCTGATAGCTTTTATTATGTCAATGACAATATCCCGTCATTTACGGATGAGGAAAGGAACAGGGCATCCCTTGGTGCTTTCATCGAGCTGTCAGAACTTGATGGGCTTGGCCGTGTCGGAGTTGCCATTGCCTGTTTTGACTATGCTCACATGCCGACTGAAGATAGAACCGCACTTAATACCAAACCCACGGGATGGGTCCAGAAGAAGTATGACAGTTCTGTCGTGGAAGGCGGATGGCTCTATAACAGATCCCATATCCTGGGATTCCAGCTTTCGGGCCTTAACGATGAACCAAGGAACCTCATGACGGGGACCAGAGCCTTCAATGCGGGTAAGAACTCAATGGTCACCTTTGAGAACATGGTTGCTGATCACATTAAGGAACATCGCGATCACTATGTTCTCTACCGCGTTACTCCTGATTTCGAAGGTCCCAACCTTCTCGCCTATGGTGTTTATATGGAATCGGACTGCATTCAGTGCGATGACAATGCTTATATATCCGCAATCAGCAGAAAGGCATCACAATTGATTATGCAACAGGTGACAGCTGGCTCAGCGGGGATGCTCCTGATCAGGATGAGCCTGTCCCTGAAGAGAATGCGACATATGTGCTTAATACAAGGTCACTGAAGTTCCATATCCCCGGTGCTTCGTGCGCTCCTGCAGAGACATCCGTGAATTACAGACTCACCGATCTGTTCCGCGATGACCTCATAAACGGAGGATACTCTCCATGCGGTACATGCAGGCCGTGAATCATCCATCCGGACAGAGTCCTGTCCGGATGAAATCTTACCTATGATTTTCTTTTTAAGAAAAAAAACTGATTAATCACATTTTCATCAGATACAGGTTTATGCCACTCCGTGAACCCT
>JBJEWN010000274.1:0-2573 GCA_051885075.1 Bullifex sp. | reverse complement strand
TCGGAAGTGAACGGAAGTGCCAGATAACCATTGCTGTCTACCAGTACCGTGGCAGTAAGGGGAAGTCCAGAACAGTGCTCTTCAAGAAGTACCGACCCGCGTTTGAAAAGCTCCTCTGCAAAGGACAGAAGCGCATCTGAATCCGATGAGTCGATCATGATCCTGGACGGGGCTACCGTGTTTGACTTGAGGACGAAGTGCTCCCCTTCATGACGGGACAGGAATCTTTTAAGAGATTCCAGGGACTCGAAAAGGTTTCTTCTGGGGGTAGGTATGTTGTGCCTGTCGGTAAATGCCCTGGCAAAGTTCCTGTCTCCCTCAAGGCGCAGGGAATTGAGCGGGGCACCGAAGGTACAGATGCCTTTCCGCTGCAGAAAGTCGATCATACCGGCAAGAAGCGGTGCTTCCGTACCGATGAATACATATGTGATACCGTGTTTCAGGCACGCTTCATAAACTGCATCCGGGTCTGACGGATCAACGTCGGAAAGGTTAGTGGCAAATGCTCCCGTGGCTATGTTGCCCGGTGCACAGAATATGTCAGTTACGAGATTGCTCCTGCTGAACCACCATGCAATGGCGTGATCTTTCGCTCCGGCTCCCAGGATTAAAACACGCATTTTCTGCCCCCTTTGATTAAAATGCTAAACTACGCGTAACCCCGCGTCAAATGATTTTCAAAAAAAATCCAGATACGTGGATGAGTGCACTGCAAGGGGGAAACGTCCCTGACGGGCCATTCATGTCAGGTGCCTGTCATCGCACCTTCCTTATCACTGTCCCGTCATTTCTGAAAATGGAATCCTCAGGGATCACACCCCTCACCGAGCCCGTGGGATAGATGATGCTCCTTCTTCCCACGACCGTACCGGGATTGAGCACTGCATTGCATCCTATCTCGGCAAAGTCGCCGAGCATGGCCCCAGCCTTATCAAGTCCGGTCTCAATCCATTCCTTCCCGTTTTTTATCACCACGGGTTTTTTGTCACTCCTGACATTGGACGTGATCGAACCTGCCCCCATGTGAGACATGTAGCCCAGAATGGAGTCTCCCGCATAGTTGAAGTGAGGAACCTGAACGCCGTCAAAGAGAATGACGTTCTTGAGCTCGACTGAGTTTCCGACAACACAGTTCTCACCGACAAGGGCTGCTCCCCTTATGAAGGCGCAGTGCCTTATCTCAGTTCCTGCTCCGATGATGCACGGTGATCCAAGGTATGCTGACGGAAACACGTTTGCAGTTTCATGGACCCACACTTCAGGGGATACTTCGGTGAAATCATCACCGAGGGTTTTCCCCAGAGCTGTGATCATCTCCCTGATTCCGGGAAGGGCTTCCCAGGGGTAGCGGAATGATGAAAGATAATCACGGGCCATTGTATGATTAAGGTCAAAAAGATCGTTTACCGTGTACATTAATTGCCTCCATGCATGTGCAGGTTAATATTTTATAGCATTTCAGATAAAGGAACACCAGCACTGCACTCATGCTTCGTGGTGCAGTGCTTTACCCCCGAAAAAGTTGGCAGTGAAGAAGGGGCGTGGGGAATGCTTCAGCGGTACAGTGCTTCCAGAGCCCTTTCATATTCATCCCTTGTAAGCGCTGACACGATTCTTTCCTTAACCCTGCTGCCGTTCCTGACTCCTTTGAGATAGGAAGATGCATGTTTCCTCATTTCCCTGCATGCCAGAGGCTCTCCGAAATACTTTATCATAAGGTCAAGATGTTTAAGGAGAGCGGATACACGCTCATCCAGTGAGACCTGTTCATAGGCCCCTGTCTCCAGCAGTGACCGTGTCTGCGAGAATATGAACGGGTTTCCGATCGCGCCGCGGGCAAACATCACACCGTCGGTACCGCAGTCTTTCACCATGGAAAGGGCATCCTCCGGGGTGAATATGTCTCCTGAGCCGAAGACTTTGACACCCGTTCCCTTCAGATGGTCCGCAAGCTGTTTCGTCATCGTGTGATCTGCCGTTCCTGAGTAGCCCTGACTCCTGGTCCTGGCATGGAGCGTTACCATTGAAACTCCGGCGCTTACAGCGGCATCGACGAATTCAATGAAGTTCATGGATGATGAGTCCCATCCGAGACGGAACTTCACCGAGACGGGTATGTCAGTCTCGCTTTTCAGGAAACTTACCATCTCATACATCCTGTCAGGTGTTTTCATCAGTGCTGATCCGGCTCCGTTCTTAACCACCTTGGGTACGGGGCAGCCGCAGTTTATGTCAATGCCCGAAGGCTTATAAGTCAGAAGACGGGAAAGACACCTTTTCACAGGATCCGCATCGGGGGCGAAGATCTGCATTATGAGTTCCTCTTCGCCTTCATAGCGGACAAGCAGGTCCTCTGTTTTCCCGCTGTCACGGGCAAGTCCTTCGGCCGAGACCATCTCGGTCACCGCAAGGTCTGCCCCGTGCATGTGCGCAATCTGTCTGAAGGCACGGTCCGAATATCCCGCAAGGGGAGCCAGTGCCAGAACTGTCCTCTGTCTTTCCATGTGTGTGATGTTAACCTCAGGGAAATATTCTTTCAACAGGGTGCACACATCAACTCCATATGGCCTTTG
>JBJEWN010000273.1:0-2576 GCA_051885075.1 Bullifex sp. | reverse complement strand
AATCATAGTGCTCGGCAAGCTGTTTGCCGACTTCAATCTCGATCTGCTCTTCGAATATTGATTTCAGGACAACGGCGGAGGCACCGTTTTCCTCACATTTTTTCAGGTTTTCAATGCTTCCCGTCTTAGGTCCGGAAGCGACGATAATGGGGTTTTTAAGCTTTAAACCCATATAAGAAGCAGATAAATCAGCCATAAAATAACTCCTTCAGGTTATGATTATATCATCATATCGTAGAGTATTGAAGCCAATTAACACTTCAGTTGTTTCAATTGACTTCTCAATGCACCCGCTGCCATGATGACTATCGGAACAAGGGAGAGCACGTCAGAAACGAAATAACTCAGGTAAAGCCCGTAAAGCCCGAAGAACCTGTCCAGGATGAAGGCTGCGGGAATGAGGAACAGAAAGAACCTCATCATTGTTATCATGAGGCTTTTCCTGCCCTGTCCAAGCCCCTGCAGGAGGGAGGATGTCATTATGTTCGGGGAAGTAAGCAGGAAGCAGAACGATATGAGCCTGAACGCTTTCACACCTTCCTCTTTCAGCATGGGATCATCGGTAAAGAGCGAAACCAGCATTCGGGTGCATGTCTGAAAGAACAGAAAACCTGTGAGCATGATGCCCCAGCTGAGGGCCAGTGACACGAAGTACGACTTTCTCACCCTGTCACTGTTTCCTGCACCGTAGTTGTACGACACGATTACTATGAGCGCAGACCCGATTCCCTGGGATGCGAGGAACATGAATGACTCAAGCTTCAGGTACATTGAGTAAATGGCCATTGCATTCATTCCGTAGGATAGGACCAGTCGGTTTATTATCAGCCCAACGACAGAACCTGCGGCCGCAACCATCATTGACGGAAGCGCAACGGATACAATACCTTTCGCATTTTAGGAAAAACAGCCCTTCTCAGGCCTTGTCAGATCACACTTTAAATACATGACAAGCCCCAGCAGGCAGGAGGATATATGTCCGATAAGTGTTGCCAGGGCCGCTCCAACCGCGCCGAGCCTGAATGCAAATATGAACACAGGGTCAAGGATGATGTTTAAGAGTGCCCCGGCACTCTGAATAACCATGGCTAATGCGGGCCTTGCATGGGATGAAAATGAAAACGAGAAAAGCGCGGCAGCAAACGCAAACGGAAATGCAGGCGCGATTACACGCAGGTATGCACTTCCCGTGGCTATCCCCTCAGGATCATCAGTGAATGAGGAAACGAAAAGGGAAGAACCTGAAAATGACAGGAGCATGAGAAAAACGGAAGTGACGGATGCAAGGACGAGTGCGGCATGCATGGCCGCGGATGCCCGGTTTTTCTCGCCAGAGCCCAGATACCTGCTAACAAGAGCACCCATTCCGGTAGCCATTCCCGTTCCCACTGCAAGGGAAATCGAGATTACGGGCTGGGTTATGGAAATCGCCGCAAAGTCAAAACTTGACCAGCGGGCGATGAATATGCTGTCAAAGGCATTGTAGAGTGCCTGAAACGCCATGGTCAGCATTGCGGGAAGCGCCATGGCGATGACAAGCTTCAGTATGTTTTCACTTCCAAGTCTTTCTTCTCTCATTGAGGGAAGTTTTACACTTTTCAGGCCTTCTGATTCAAGGAGATGTATCTTGCTGCCTTAAGCAGTGAGAGCTGTGTCTTGGCATCGGTGATTTCCCCGTCCATGACCATGTCCAGCAGTTTTTCAAGCGGGATCACCTCAACATTGATGAATTCATCCTCATCTAGATGCACGTCCCCCTTTTCAAGCCCCTTTGCAAGGTATATCCAGATCTTCTCATCACTGTAGGCAGGCGTTGGATAGAGGACACCGAGGCTGATCCACTCTTTTGCATTATAGCCTGTTTCTTCGGAAAGCTCCCTCTTTGCGGCAAGGAGCCTGTCCTCGTCCTTACTGTCCAGTTTCCCAGCAGGGATTTCCCAGATCACTTCGTCCATGGGATAGCGGAACTGCCGCTCCATGATGACTGATCCGTCATCGGTAAGGGGAACCACGCATACGGCGCCGAGATGCCTTATGAGATCCCTTCCGCCTTCATGCCCGTTGGGAAGCATTACCTTATCATGAAAAACGTGAAGAAGCTTTCCATGAAACACTTCCTCACCCTCAATTCTTTTTTCAATCAGATCTTTATCGTTCATGTGAAAAAATTATAAAACAGGGGAAATGCATTTGCAATTCCCCTGTCGCGTGCTATAGCAGATACGGTACCACCAGATTGTGTGACTGGTAGACAATGAAGGTCTCCACCTCGGTGATGTCCTTCACCCTGTTGAGTTCATTCTTGAAGAACTCAAGCAGGGACAGTCCCTCCGTGTCACAGAGCTCGATCTGCAGTATCAGGTCATAACGCCCGGTAACCACGGCACAGCTTATCACGCCCCTGAGTTTTGTAAGCTCCCGCGCCTTGGTCTCAAGATCCAGCGTCTTGACCTTAATGCCCATCATCGCAACCTGAAAGGAGGGAATATATTCCGGGTTCACAAGTCCGGTGATCTGGAGCACTCCATGCTCTATCATCTTGTTGACACGGGTTCTGACCGTGTTCTCGGTGATCC
>JBJEWN010000272.1:0-2576 GCA_051885075.1 Bullifex sp. | reverse complement strand
AATTCATCATCCGCCCTAAAGGGACGGAAGCTTTCTTGCTACTTTATGTAAAGCAGGATCCTGCCTGGGGGAACATCATATGCCGCTGTGAGCAGGTATCGGAAGGTGAGATCAGGGAGGCGGTCAGGCGGGGAGGAACCACGATTGACGGAGTCAAACGCCGTGTCAGGGCCGGTATGGGAAGGTGCCAGGGAGGATTCTGTTCCGTGAAGGTAATGGAAATCATCGCACGTGAAACAGGCACAGGTTTATCCTCAGTCAGGAAAAATGAGACGGGGTCGGAGGTTGTCGGATGAAACAGCTTGTAATCATAGGAGGCGGAGCCGCAGGGCTTGCCGCTGCCATCAGCGCATTTGATGAAGGAATCCGGGACATTGTAATAATCGAACGCTCTGATCGCCTTGGAGGAATACTCTGCCAGTGCATTCATAACGGCTTCGGTCTTCACACCTTTAAGGAAGAGCTGACAGGACCCGAATATGCAATGAGGTTCATGACTGAAGTCAGGAAACGGAATATTCCGATACTTCTGTCCTCCATGGTCATCGACCTGAAACCCCATCAGGTCACATACATTAACAGTACGGAAGGAGTCGTGACCCTTACGGCTAAGGCCATCATACTTGCGATGGGATGCAGGGAACGGCCAAGAGGTGCTCTCAATATCCCGGGTTACAGACCTGCAGGCATCTTCTCCGCAGGGACAGCACAGCGCCTGATGAACATTGAAGGTCTTTCCGTCGGAAGAAAAGCGGTCATACTGGGATCCGGTGACATCGGACTCATAATGGCAAGGAGAATGACACTTGAAGGGGCAAAGGTGCTTGCCGTTGCCGAAATCATGCCATACTCAGGAGGACTGAAGCGCAACATTGTTCAGTGTCTTGATGACTTCACAATCCCTCTCCTGCTTTCACACACTGTCGTGAATATTGAAGGAAAGGAAAGAGTCGGGGCCGTCACGGTTGCAAAGGTCGATGAGAGAAGGAAACCCATTCCGGGAACGGAGAAAAGATTTGAGTGTGACACTCTTCTGCTTTCGGTCGGCCTGCTTCCTGAAAATGAACTTTCTGAAAAGGCAGGAGTTGCATTATCAGATGTTACGGGAGGGCCTGTCGTGGACGACACGTTCTCTGCAGGGGATGGAATATTTGCATGCGGCAATGTTCTCCATGTCCATGACCTTGTTGATTTCGTCTCCGAGGAAGCCTCAGCAGCAGGAAAAAGTGCCGCATCTTATATCAGGGGAAAAACAGGGAGCAGTAACTGTCATTGCGTCCGGACAGGATTCGGTGTCAGATATACCGTGCCGCAGAAAATCAAGGAAGGAAGGTGTGATGTCACCATCCGCTTCAGGGTTAATGACATTTACAGGGATGCATCCATAGTCGTGAAAGCGGGAGATAAGGAAGTGAAAAGAATAAGGAAAAGAGTGCTTGCCCCGGGTGAGATGGAAAGCTTCATGCTTTCAGGACCCGTGAAATCGGATATGACTTTGGAGATTGATAAATGAAAGTAACTGAATTAACGTGCATCAACTGTCCCCTGGGATGCCAGCTTACGGCATCCGTTGAGAATGGAAAGGTGATATCCGTGACAGGAAATACCTGTCTTAGGGGTGTGAAATACGCAGAGACGGAGGTGGTATCCCCGAAAAGGACAGTCACTTCCACCATAAAGGCAGGACATGGACGTATTTCCGTCAAAACAGTCCCTGAAGTACCGAAGGATATGGTATTCCGTGTTATGGACGAAATACACAGCCTTAATGCAACTCCTCCGGTCAGAATCGGTGATGTCATAATTCATGACATAGCATCAACCGGATGCGATCTGGTTGCGACTTCAGAAATGAGCTGACGGACATGGAATCAGGCTCAGTTATGTGATTCAGCTCTCACGACTATCCATCGTCCGTTTGTCCTTGAACCTTCCCTCCTGATCAATTCCTTTTTCCGCATCAGGTTCAGGTCGCGTTCTATGGTCATTGAAGATGTGTTCAGGATGAGAGCAATTTTCTCAGCAGTCAGTGAAGGATCATTGCCGAGCAGCGTCAGTATTTCTGCCCTGCGGCTGACAGTGTCTTCCTTCTGTAAAACGTTTGACAGGGCCTTTCCGACATCCTTTCCGACACATCGATCAGTGCTTTCTTTCACTTCACTCCCTGTATCGGAATAAGTGCTTAGTGCAGATATGTTATTCGCCTTTCTGACGTATTCTTCTGAGGGCTTCAGGGAAAGTGATATGCTCCTGGGAAACACACTGAACTCAGGAAGGGGATTTCCATCATTCATGCATGCCTTGATCATCCTGGGAATACCTGTTCCGAATTTCTCAACAAAACCTGCATATCTGAAGCAGTTCGATACGAGCGGATTTATTTGAAGTAAATCATGATGCTCCATGGTCCAGTCTGAAGGAAGCACTGCCTGTTGTTAATCTCGAGCTTCATAGTGGAACTCCTTTCCAAGACGGCGGAAACCCCTCGGTTCTGTCGCGGGGAGGAGCCGACACTGAAATTATGAAAAAAATATTATTATGCAACAAATTACTCTGATTGTATGGTATAATGACGG
>JBJEWN010000271.1:0-2583 GCA_051885075.1 Bullifex sp. | reverse complement strand
GAGCCGTGAATGTCGGAAAAGATAAGAAACTTCATGGGTGAACTTTACTGTTTATCGGAAGGATATTCAATAATCACTGAAAATCCGGATGGTTACTGAATATATCAAAAAAACCATATAACACACATTTCTTCATAAATAATATGTAAGCCTTCCATGCCGTTATCATACTGGCAACACATATGTGGGTGAAAATTTGTATCAAATCTATTAAAAAAACTGGAGAATAAAATGAAAAAAACACTTTCAATTTTATTGGTAGTCCTTCTGGCAACCACATCACTGTTTGCCGGTGTCAATCTTAAGGGTAGAATCGGCTTTGGTCACAAAGTCTATTTCGACGGAACAGTAGCAGCTGGAGATTATCTCGGTGATGGTTCTGCAGTAAACGGCGGTAGGTTGCAGGTATTGGTTGATTCCGATTACGCTTCAGGCGAAATCAGGAACGGTGGTCTCAGGGATCAGATCACAGGTATTGCAACAATCAAGGTTTCCAACATCCTTAACGATGCTTTTGGACTCAGCCTCCCCGTTTCAGTCAATGTTTACGGCGGTAACCAGTCCTTCTCTACAAGCTATAACTGGGGCTATTCAGATCCGACAGACAGGGAAGACAACATCGCTCTCGGTGCAGCATACACTTCAATGCCCTTCGGTGCTTCAGTTGCTTATGACAAATATGTCACAGTCAAGGCATGGGGTTCCATCACATCAGGCGACAGGAACGGACTCGTTGAACTCCAGCTCTCTCCCGTTGACGGCGTAAGGGTACAGGCAGCATACGGTTTCAAGGATGTAAGGAACAACCTCCAGGTTTCAGCTCTTGCTGATGTCAAGGCTCTTCTCAAGACAGAGTTCGACCTCACGGTTTCCGGTCAGCTCATTGCCAACACATCTGATTTCTCAAAGGCAGCTTACTATGCAGCAGTCACAGGCGGCTACAAGGCAGCAAGCGGTTATGCTGAATATGTAAACAAGGCCGGTAAGAGCGAAGTCAACCTCGGCGTAGGTTACAAGCTCAGCACTGAGAAGCTTCCTGTAAGCCTTTCCGCTGGCGCATCCCTTTCTGATTTTGACGCACTTAAGGTCGGAGCTTCAGTTGCTGCTTCCACATCCTTCAGCAACATCACAACTCAGCTCAAGGTCGGATGCGAGGATTTCAATGACTTCCAGAACAAGGGTTATGTCAGATTCGCAACTCTCCTTACCTTCTGATAATGAATGTATTATCTCAGCCCTCCGGGGCTGAGGTAAATCCCGAAGGCTCCTCCTCCAAAGGGTCTTCGGCATTTATTCCATAATACAGATGATGCTTCAGTGTCACTGAGGCATCATTTTTTGTTGCGGAAGCACTTGTCATGATTGTAAACTTGTCTTTGGTTTGGAGGTAATATGGCCAGGGTACTGAGCTTCGGCTCACTGAATATAGATCAGGTGTTCCGTGTGGAGCACATCGTGAGGGAAGGGGAGACCATAACTTCCTCTTCCGTGAAAAAGAGTGCCGGAGGAAAGGGCGGAAACCAGAGTGCAGCCCTTGCAAAGGCAGGTGCTGAAGTATACCATGCGGGAAAGATCGGCTCTGACGGTGTTTTCATCACGGAACTTCTTGCGGGCTATGGCGTGGATGTCTCCCTGACTGAGGTTGCATCAGGTTTTTCAGGACAGGCAATTATACAGGTGGATGATGATGGTGAAAACTCCATCGTTCTTTACCCAGGTGAAAACAGGAATATAACGGAAGAAGAGGTTGATAAGGTTTTTTCACACTTTTCATCCGGTGACTGGCTTGTCATCCAGAACGAGACCAATGCACTTGAACTGATGATGGAAAAGGCCCATGAGAAGGGAATGACGATATGTTTCAATCCGGCACCTTTTGATGAAAGCGTCAGGAAGCTTCCGCTTGAATACGTTTCCGTCCTGATCGTCAACGAAACCGAAGGTGCGGGACTTTCCGGAGTGTCCTCATCTTACGAGGAAACGCTTTCTGCACTGCATGAGATGTATCCGGCGGCAATTGTCGTTCTTACCATGGGTGATAAGGGATCGCTCTCGGCGGCATACGACAGGGTATTCTATCAGGAAGCATTTCAAACCGATGCGGTTGATACAACCGCCGCGGGAGATACTTTCCTTGGGTATTTCGTTGCCGAAAGGATCCGTGATGCATCCATCCCGGAAGCACTTTGCACCGCAGCGGCTGCTTCAGCACTGACGGTTTCAGCAAGCGGGGCGATGGAGAGCATCCCGTATCTTAAACAGGTGGAGGAGAGGAAGAAATGCATCAGGTAGAATTTGAAGTCGGAAGGAATAAAAGGAAGGTGCAGGGATTCCTGCATGATGATCTCTCAGCTTACTGCGAGACCGTTAATAAGCGTCCGTGCATGATAGTGTGTCCCGGAGGAGGATATGTGCACCTTTCTCCGAGGGAAGCTGAACCCGTGGCGTTCAGGTTTTACAGTAAGGGATACAATGTGTTCATACTCTGGTACTCGATCGGGGACCTGATTGAAACTGAAGTGCCACTCAGGGAACTTGCAGAGTGTGTCGGTAATGTCAGGCATGATGCGGAAGAATACGGTA
>JBJEWN010000270.1:0-2585 GCA_051885075.1 Bullifex sp. | reverse complement strand
CTGTTCCTGAAGTCGGCAAGTGTCATCCTCGGTGCACTTTCCAGCCCGTCCCGTCTTCTTATCTCCCCGCGCATCTTATTGTAACGGTATGAGAATACGGGATGGAACACTGCGGCCTTCAGAAGATAGATGTGTGTCTGATATTTGGGATAGAGCGTACCGTCTATGTCAAAACATACGGCCTTTATCCCGTTATCCTTCAGAAAACCCATCCTAACTCCTTCTCTTCTGCTTCTGGTTACGCACGATTTTTTCGGCGCGTTCCCTTTCCTTTCCAAGCCTTGCCTTGCCTCCGGGCTTCCTCTGAGTCCCTTTCGGGCCCTGCGGCTTATTCCGGGATGCCTTCATTACCTTCATTACGGCGGCATCATCCTTTGAAGGTCCCTTATCATTCAGGGATGGACTTCGGTGTCTCTCCCTGAGTGATATCTCGATAGGAACGGAAGTGAATCCCAGTTCCTTTCTCATCAGGTTCTTTATATAGGAAATATAGCTCTCGGGGAAGTCCTTTATCCTGTTTACAAAAAGGAGGAAGCGTACCGGAGTGACGCTGACCTGCGTTCCGTAGAGCACTTTGTAATGCCCTGCGGCTCCGCGGGGCGGTTCATACTCCGCACCCCATCTCCTGATGCATTCGTTCAGGACTGAAGTATCTATCCTCTTGTTCAGCTGTCTCCATACTGCCCAGACCGTGTCAAGGAGTTTTCCTATTTCATCACCTTCCAGGGCCGAAATGGGAACAAGCGGTGCAAAGTTCAGGATCGGGAACAGAAACCTTACCCTGTCCTTAATTGCCTCAAGCTCGTTGGCAACCCCCTTGAGGGCATCAATCTTGTTGAGCACCAGCACGACACCCTTTCCGCGCCTGACGATGAGCTGCGCGATCTTCTTGTCCTGCTCGGCAAGACCTTCCGTTGCATCAATCATCAGCAGGACCACATCAGAGTCGTCAATTGTTTTGATGGCACGGTTCACGGAGTAATATTCCACATCCTCCTCCACCCTGCTTTTTCTCCTGATGCCCGCAGTATCCAGGACGGTGTAGTCGGTACCCTTATAGGTAAATGTACCGCGCATGACGTCACGGGTGGTTCCCGCAATGCTGCTGACGAGGGAAATGTCACGTCCCGTCAGAAGATTGGTGAGGGTACTCTTTCCGGTGTTGGGTTTTCCCAGGATCGCAAGTTTTATCGTTTCGGGCTCTTCGGGTTCTTCCTCCTGCCGCTCGAGATTCAGCATTCCCAGAAGCGTATCCTCAAGTTCCTCGATTCCCAGCCCGTGGGCTGCGGAAATGCCCACCATCCTCTGATAGCCGTAGCCGTAGTAGTTCCAGATAAGATCCTCACGCTTCACGTCATCGATCTTGTTTACGGCAAGCACCACCTTATCGGTATAAGGACGCAGCATTTCAATGAGCATCTGGTCCTCAGGCGTCACTTCCATGCAGTCCATGACGAATATGATGAGATCGCTGACTTCCAGCAGGGAAAGGCTCTTTTCCGTGACAAGCCCGTCCAGCCCCTCCTGATCGATCCTAACACCTCCGCTGTCAACCAATGTTACCCTGTTGTTTCCAAGAAGCCACGACTCAGGGATATGGTCACGGGTTACACCGGGTGTCGGATCGGTGATGGCCCTTCTCTTTCCGATAAGGCGGTTGAAGAGCGTGCTTTTGCCCACGTTCGGGCGTCCGATTATGCTGATAAGGGGAAGCGAGGTATCGATATCCGCCTTATTTACTATCTCCAGTTTCTGCATTGGATTCCTCTGTCAATATCTCAGTCTCTTTTACGCTCCCGGCATGGAGAACCTTCCTTGCATACTGAAATGCCTTACGGCTGTCAGTATTCCTTACCGCCTTCACGACGGATGGAATGCATAGTGGTGCCATGCTGAGGCTGTCAGGACCAAGCCCCGTGAGAATCGGTACAAGACGCGCTGATCCCGCATCTTCCCCGCAGATGCATGTCTCGATACCTGCCCCGGATGCATTTCTGCAGACCATCGCCACAAGACGTGCGATGGCAGGGTGCAGCGGCGGCGTCAGGTATGACAGCTTCTCACTGGTTCTGTCCACTGCGATAGTGTATTGCATTAAGTCATTCGTGCCAATAGAGAAAAAATCACACTTTCGGGCAAGTTCGTCACTCATGATGGCCGCTGAAGGAACTTCTATCATCGAACCGACCTTAAGGTTTTCATCAAATGGAATCTTCTCAGCCTTAAGCTCATCCTTAATGCATTCAAGAAAGCCGAGTGCGTCATCAAACTCATCCGGGGAGGATATCATGGGGAACATGATCCGGATGTTACCTTTTGCGGCGGAAGCCCTGAGCACGGCCCTCAGCTGTATCCTGAAAAGATCCTTATTGGCCATGCAGAATCTTATGCCGCGCACCCCGAGCGCTGGATTCCTGTCAGGACTTCCTCCATCATTGACCATTTTATCGGCCCCCACATCATAGGTCCTTATCGTCACTGGTCCGTCAAAGGCCAGGGAAACTCTTCTGTACAGTTCACATGATGCTTCCTCGTCATACCCTGTCCCATCCCCGATCAGCAGGAATTCGGTCCTGAAAAGTCCC
>JBJEWN010000269.1:0-11042 GCA_051885075.1 Bullifex sp. | reverse complement strand
GGGGCTATAATCTCACCTACGCCTTTGCCAGCGCATATGCCGTCTACCGCTCACTCTCAAAGTGAAGGTCGGAAAAGCTGAACTGCTGGTCATCCATTCCTTCAGCCCGCCCCGTCCACTCGATCATGGGGTCTCCGACCTCCCAGGCATCATCATCTTTCAAAGTCCGATCTCCGCTGAAACCTTAGTAAGGGCATCAATTGTCATCTGTATAAGCTCAGGAAGTTCAATACCGCAGAGCTCACTTCCCTTCTGGATAAGCTCCCTGTTGACGCCGGCGGCAAAACCCTTGCTTGACCACTTCTTTTTAACGGATTTAACACTCATTCCGACCATCTTCTCAGGTCTCATGAGGGCCGTTGCGTAGACAAGTCCGGTAAGCTCATCGATCGTGTAAAGGATTTTCTCCATTTCAAGGACAGGCTCCACATCAGAGCAGATACCCCATCCATGAGAGCATACCGCATGGATGAATGCATCATCAAAGTAAGGGGCAAGCAGTTCAGGTGCCTTCCTGCAATGCTTGTCAGGATACATCTCCCAGTCAATGTCATGGAGAAGTCCGACAATGCCCCAGTATTCGGGATTCTCACCCTTCTTAACCGCTGCTTCCCTCATGGTTGCCTCAACACAGAGGGCATGGTGAAGCAGGCTCTCGCTTTTATTGTATTTCTTAAACACTTCAAGTGCTTCGTCTCTTGTGATCATGAATGAAAAACTCCTTGGATTCATCATACCGCCGAGGCGGCAAAAGTATCAATCAGAGGAAAAAATCATTTTCCCGTTAATTATAAGTAGGAGACATAAAACATGCCGACGCACAGGAAACTCTTTTCATACAGCAGGACTACATAAGAAAGGAAGGTAATATGAGTCGAAGGAAAAGAAAAAACAGGTTAAGTGATGAGGAACGCAGGCAGATAATAAGGAATATGACACCCATGCACAATCCCCTGATGCAGCTCCTCTTTAATGAGAACATCCGACTGGTGGAGGAACTCATTCAGGGGATACTCTCCCGGGACGACATAATGGTGATGACAGTGGAAACTGAAAAGAAATTTCCGGCCCTGCTGCTTCAGAAGGCAGTGCAGCTGGATGTACTGGCAACACTTGCAGACAGGAGCATGGTCAACATCGAGCTTCAGATAAAGGAAGCCGGAGCATGTCCGTTCAGACCACGGTTCTACCACTCCATTATGGATACCAACCATCTGAGACGAGGTGAAAGCTATGAGGATCTCCCGCCAACTTATGTTATCTTCATCACAGAAGATGACATCTTCGCTCAGGGTGAGAGGATATACACATTCAAGGGCTTTGACAGCAGAGTGCACTTGCCGTTAAACAACGGTCAGTATACTATTTATGTGAACCGCTGCGCTGAATATGATGGCAGCAGGCTTGCGGATATCCTGCATGATCTGGGATGCAGTGATCCTGCTGACATGAGAGTCTATTACATCCGGGAGGAAGTGAATTTCTACAAGAATACGGAGGAAGGAAATACCATGATAAGCATGATGTCCAATGCGTTTTATGCGGCAGGCGTTGAAAAAGGTGAGGCACGAGGAGAAATGATCGGAAGAGTCCATGAGAAGATCAAGTACATCAGAAAAGGCTTTGAAACCGTATCCGAAGCCGCTGCTGATCTCGGAATTACAGAGGAAGCATTCCTCAGGATAGTTTCTGAAAACGGATTTGAACTGAAATAGCAGCAGACCTCATTCCACGCGTGGGAATGAGGTTTTTCTTCACTTTTCAGAGAGCAGCCTCCTTCTGATAACGGCTTCCTTAATCACACTGACAAGGGAGAGAATCAGGAAGATTGCCAGATGCACGACGACTATGGACGCACCGACAGGAGTTCCAAGTTCAAAACTTGCGGTAATTCCTGTCATGAATGCGATTACCGATATCACAGCGGAAGCTATGGTCACTCCCCTGTATGTCGTGAAAACCCTTCCCGCGCTGAGACATGGGAAAATTATCAGGGCACTGATAAGAAGGGAGCCAAGCATCCTCATTCCAAGCACTATCGTCAGTGCCGACAGTACGGCAAGCAATGTCGTGTATCTGTCCGCCTTTAATGAAGCGGCCCTTGCAAACACCGGATCAAAGGTCACCGCATACAGTCTCGGATAGAGAAGTATGTAGGTAAGCAGGACTATTACTGAAAGGATGACGGAAAAGACAGCATCACTCTTTGAGACTGCAAGCAGCGAGCCGAACAGGAAATTGTTTATGTCCGTGTTGGTTCCCTTTATCCAGCTTATTACGATTACTCCTATTGCCAGTGCCGATGAGGAGATCAGGGCAATTGCACTGTCACTTGAAACACTGCTTCTGTCATTGATCTTCAGAAGCAGGACTGCTGCCACGACAACGACAGGAATGGTAAACGCAAGCGGGGAGACTGACAGAACGCTTGCAATCGCAAGAGCCCCGAAACCCACATGGGAAAGCCCGTCCCCTATCATCGAAAACCGTCTCAGCACAAGGGAAACTCCAAGCAGTGAAGAGCAGAGGGATACAAGCAATCCTACCAGTAACGCTCTCTGCATGAATGAATATGAAAGCATCTCAGTCATGATGTCCGCTCTCCTCCAGATATCGCTTGCCCACCTCGCTTTCAAAATACTCATCACGGAGCCCGAAGAAAAAAGTCTTTCCGAGGTGAAGGATCTTTCCCGCACTGTTGAGTGCGGGATGCACGTCATGTGTCACCATTATGACAGTCATGCCATCCTCATTAAGCGTGTCTATAAGGTGATAAAGCTCCGACGAAGTATGACTGTCAAGGCCTGCCACCGGCTCATCCAGAAGCAGTACTTTCTTTGCCGCACAGAGGGCACGTGCCAGCAGAACCCTCTGCTGCTGTCCTCCCGAAAGGTGGGAAAAGGGCTGCTTCCTCAGATCTGTTATCTCCATGCGTTCCAGATTGGCCTCTGCATTAAGTCTGTCCTGCTTACTGTAGAAAAACCTGTGGGACAGTGAATTCACGCAGCCCGAGAGTACCACTTCCCATACCGAAGACGGGAAGTCACGTCTTACTTCCGTACGCTGGGGAAGATATCCTATCTCTGAGCGCGAGAATGCGAATTCCAAAGAACCTGAAAGCGGTTCATGGAGGGAGAGTATTGCCTTCACGAGAGTTGACTTGCCTGCCCCGTTGTCGCCGAGGATGCACAGGTAGTCACCGGCGGACACGGTAAAGCTTATTCCCTTTGCCACCACCTGATCCTCATAGCCCAGTGTCAGGTCCTTTCCGATAATCAGTTCTTTCAGTTCAGTGCCTCCTTGAGTACTTCCGTATTCCGTTTCATAAGATCAATGTATGTCACCCCGGCAAGCCCTTCACGCTTAGGTACGTTGTGACAGGAACTGAATTCCAGCGATCTTGCCCCTGTCTCGTCGCAGACGGTCTGCGACAGGAGTGTATTTGCCATTTCCATATGCAGTACGACGGGAATATCGTTTTCCCTCACATAGTCGATGATACTGGCAACCGTTCTGGCACTAACCTCCGTTTCAGCGGCACAGCCGGGATATGCCGCAATGTAATCAAGACCGAATTCAGAAGCAAAATAAAGAAGCGGGAAACGGTCAGTTACCACGATAGTCCTTCTTTCTGCCGAAGATACTATCTCATGAAACTCACTTCTGAGTGCTTCCAGTTCAAATATGTAAGAGTCAGCATTTTCCCTGTAATGATCACTTCCATCAGGATCCATCTCACACGCCACCGCGCAGAGATTCGATATGATGTCAATCTCATTTGAAAGGCTGGTCCAGACATGCTCATCATGGACCTCACCCTCCTCTTCCTCCTCCATCTGGATGATTCCTTCATCACTTTCGGCATATAACACACCGACATTGTCGATAAGGGCAAAAGTCCTTACATCAGAGTCCAGTGATGATATGATCCTGTCGGCAAAGTATTCACTTTCCCCTCCGGAGTGAATGAAAAGGTCACTTTCCATGATTCTTATCACATCATCACCTGTAGGTTCATATGAATGGCTCTCGCCTCCGTACGGCAGGATCATCCTGATATCCGCCCTGTCAGCGAATACGGCCCGTGCCGCATCGTAAGATGGGAAATTGGTACATGTGATCTTCAGCCTGCCGTCGTCACTTTCCGGCTTTGAACAGGATGTGAGGAACAGAAGAACAATGATCATTACAGCTGCTGCTTTCTTCACTTTTTTCCCTTCTCCCTGCACTCAGTGCACAGTGCCTGTATGACGGATCCTTCATCAAGCACCATGCCCTCAGCCTCCATGAGCCGCTCTATTTTCTCACTGGTCTCATGATCCAGGTGGATGTAACGCCCGCACATGCGGCATGAGGCATGAAGGTGCTCATGACATGAGGAATCCTTCCATACGTAATACCTGGTCCTGCGCTCACTGTATGAACGCACAGTGCCTTCCCTGTCCAGGTTCTGAAGCAGCCTGAATACGGTACTTTTGCCTATATCACTCAGGGCATCTGATATTTCTGTCGCGCTTTTCGGTTCCTTATTTTCCTTAAGATATCCGATAAGTTCTTCTTTCTGTCTGGTGGTGTACACAATATGAGAATTATTCTCAGTTTCAGATTTTAGTCAACTGCCTCTTTATAAATGAGTGAAATGAAAGTAATATAATCCCATGAACAGAGAAACAATCGATTTGATCAATAACAGAAGAAGCTGCCGTGCCTTCAGGCAGGAAAGTGTTGATAAGGCCACACTTGATGAACTCAAACGCCTTACACTCAGGGCTCCCACTGCGGGAAACATGCTGATGTACACCATCATCGAGGTGAATGATCAGGAGAAGAAAGCGGAGCTTGCCGAAATCTGCGATTCACAGATGATGATAAAAAACGCTCCCATCGTGTGGCTCTTCCTTGCCGACAACAACAAATGGGAAAGATACTTTGATTATTCACGCTCAGAGGAGAAATTCTCAAAGCCCATGAGAAAAACGGGACTCGGTGACATGCATCTATGCATGCAGGATGCGATAATCGCAGCCCAGAATGCCGTAATCGCGGCGGAAGCACTTGGACTCGGCTCATGCTACATCGGGGATGTCATCGAGAATTATGAACGTCTTCAGAAACTTCTCGGTCTGCCCGCTCATGCGATTCCTGCCGCCATGCTCATAATGGGATATCCGCTCTCTGATAAAAAGGAAGCCGTCACTCCCAGACCTGATACCGATACATCGGTCTTCATGGAGAACGGCTATAAGGAACTTACCGAGGATGATCTTACCCGTCAGTATGCAAAACATCAGGAGTACTTTGAAAAGAAGAAACTCCTTCCCCTGGATAACAAAGGAACCCTTGCCGATTACTACTACAGCAGGAAGTACACTTCCGACTTCATGAAGGAAATGAACCGAAGTGCGGAAGTCTTCATCACAAGGTGGCTGAACGAACAGTAAGAGCCCTGTCAGGGTAGTTAGTGATAACGCTGCTGACATTCCATTTCATGCACTTCTCAATGTCCTTAACCTCATTTACGGTCCAGACATTGAGACCTATTCCTCCCTCATGGAATGAAGACACTATTTCATCGGTGAGGTCATTGAAATCAGGGTGGAAGTAATCCAGTGACAGGTCCCTCATCAGGGGGGCCTGATGATAAAGTCTCATTCCTGAAAACAGAAGTCCGAACCTGCTTTTTCCGGTGAGTCCCTTCATTTTCAGAACGGAAAGCCAGTTGAACGAAGAGTAGATGATGTTGTCCTCAAGGTCATATTTCCTGACAAGTGCAAGCGTCTTCTCCTCGATCTCCGGATAGTAGACCGGAGCGGTCTTCAGTTCTATGTTCGTTACCAGATCCCTGTGGTCAGCCATGAAGCAAAGATACTCATCAAGAGACGGTACCGGTGTGAAGCCGAACTCATCGTTCTTTGTTTTTCCCGCACTGATTTTCTCAAGCTCGCTTCTTGTGTAATCGGAAACGGCGCCATCCACTCCGGCAGTTCTTTTCAGTGCCTCATCATGGATTATCATGACCTCCCCATCCTTTGAAAGATGGACATCGAGTTCGATGCCGTCAGCACCTGCCTGGACAGCCTTCTCAAACGAAAGCATGGTGTTCTCAGGGTAAACACCCGAAAAGCCCCTGTGTGCCAGTACCTTCATGTTTTCCTCTCCTCAGTTCATGAAGAAATCAAGGATATCCATGGCTGCGTTATTGTTCTTTCTGTAAAGCTCGGTATATCCGCAGTCAGCACATGATACTGTCACGAACTTCTTGTTCTGCACGTCAAAAAGCTTGGAAAAGTTACCACCGGTTGTCTGGATCGTATCACTTACATAGTGGGTGCACCCGCATTTCGGGCATACATACATTCTTTTTTCCATTTCAAGAAATCTCCATCCGCAAAGTATAATACTTTTCTTGACTCCGGGAACATTATTTCGGATATTTAAAACCATGAACAGATTTCAGAAGATGATGGAAGACTTCCTGAAGGACAGAAACGGTGCCGATGAACTTGCACTCTTTCTCTCCGTCGTCGGCCTTATCGCGATAGTCGGCGCAGGTGCATTCTCCTATCCATATGTCACGGCAATCCTCACATGCCTGGGCGTGGCTGCCCTGGCTGGGAGCATATTCAGGATCCTGTCAAAGGACAAAAGCAAACGTTACAGCGAGAACTATAAGTTCAGACACCTTTTCAGCGGCAATCCCGCGGCAAAGAAGGCTAAGGAAGCCGAGAAGGCAAAAAAGAAAGCCCTTAAGGAAAAACTTAAGACACATGAAATGTTCTACTGTCCCAAGTGCGGTGCATCATGTTTCGTTCCCCGCGGCAAGGGAAAGGTCCGCATCACATGTCCCAAGTGCGGAGAGAAGTTCATAGGAAAGACGTGATATGTTCGGCTACGTGACCATTAACAGAAAGGAGCTTTCGAAA
Source organism: Bullifex sp. (assembly GCA_051885075.1). Classification (GTDB taxonomy): domain Bacteria; phylum Spirochaetota; class Spirochaetia; order Sphaerochaetales; family Sphaerochaetaceae; genus Bullifex. Next base: position 4,119 of record JBJEWN010000269.1, on the reverse strand, counting down.
GAGGATCTGGAGAAGTACAAGGCATATTACTGCGGACTCTGCGACGGACTTGAAAGAAAGTACGGCAGACGCGGCATATCGCTGCTCTCATACGACATGACATTTCTCTACATGCTGCTTTCAGACCTGTACAATACAAATGACAGAAAGGAGGAAAAGCGCTGTGCGGTGCATCCGGTCGGGAAACACCCGTACATAGTGAACGAGCTAACGGAATATGTCAGTGACATGCAGGTACTGCTTTCCTACTTCTCACTTAAGGACAAGTCGATTGACAACGACCTTCTTAAGGACAGCAAAAAGCTCCTTGCACTGGAAAGCATTGCGATAAATCTGAGAAACACTTATCCGAGACAGTATGATGCCGTAAGTTCGAACTATCAGAAGATCCTTTCCATTGAAAAACTCGGGGATGAGGATGTGAATACACTCTCATCACTTTCGGGAGACATGGTTAAGGAAGTGTTCGCACCCCGTGAAGATGTATTCCATGACAGCCTTGCTTCCATAGGAAAAGCCCTTGGTTCATTCATTTACATCATGGATGCGGTGGATGACCTTAAGAAGGACATAAAGCATTCACATTACAATCCGCTGAAAACCCTGTCTGAAAAAGAATCCTTCAATGCGGACGTGAAGGAGATGCTGGAACTGCCGCTGTCCCAGGCCGCCGCCGGTCTGGAAAGACTGCCGCTTGACGATAATCTCGCAATACTCAGGAACATCATCTACAGTGGTGTCTGGAGCAGGTACGAGGTACTGGATAGGAAGAGGAAAACATGAGAGATCCCTACAGCGTTCTGGGCGTCAGTCCGAACTCGAGTGAAGAAGAAATAAAGAAGGCTTACAAAAAGCTTGCAAAGCAGTATCACCCTGATGTCACCGGAAACTCCCCCGAGGCGGAGAAGAAGATGCAGGAGATCAATGCGGCCTACGACGAGATAATGAATAAAAAGAACAGCTACAATCCGTTCGAAAGCACATCCTATCAGGATTCCGCGACCGAGGAACCGCTTGTTTTCCAGGCTGCACAGAACTATATCCGGTACAGGAGATTCAGTGAAGCGCTGAACGCCCTCTCCCAGCTTGACCAGAAGGACAGGAATGCAAAGTGGTATTATCTTGCCGCCATCTGCCATGCGAATCTGGGAAATGCAACCGAAGCGACGCTTAATGCAAGAAAAGCATGCTCGATGGATCCTGGCAACCAGGAGTACAGCAACCTGCTGAACTACCTGGAAACAGGAAGAAGCACCTATCAGGAACAGAACAGGAGTTACGGAAGGGTCTACTCAGGAGGACTGGGATCATTCTGTCTCTCACTGCTGATGGCTCGCTTCTGCTGCTTCTTCTGCTGTTAGGAAAGGTAAGGCGGCATAACCCTCCTGACTATTCTTGAAAGATAGGCAGGAGCCTCATCCAGCGTTATCCTAGACTTTCCCATCAGAATGTCGAGGTAAGTGTCCGCAAGTCCGTTGATGACGAAGTTGATGGCTGCATAACATTCATTGCTGCCTTCAGCGGGTCTTGATGAAAGAAATGACATCCCGGAGAAAAACCCTACCAGGCTGTCCTTCCACGATGCGAGAAAGCCCTTTCCGCCATCGATCATGATGAGCATCTTATAGTACTCGAAGTCCTTTTTCAGGAAATCCGAAATCTGGGTCAGAACTTCCTCACTGTCATTGAAGAACTTCCTGTAGTCCATCGATTCGAAAATACGCTTTACTTCGCCTACTGCATCGCTCTGGATTTTCTCAAGGACCTCAGCGGTATTCTTATAGTGGGCATAGAACGTACCCCTGTTAATGTCGGCACGGTTCACTATATCCGTTATCGTTATCTTCTCGAACGGCTTTTCAGTCATCAGTGACAGAAGCGCGTTCCTGATAAGCATCTTTGACCTTATCGACGAACGGTACTCACTTTTCAATTCAGCACCCCCAGATATTCAAGAGCATCATAAATTCCGTTTTCCTTAACATCTCCGGTCACATAGTCGGCAGCCTTCTTCAGTTCATCGCTGGCATTTCCCATGGCAACACCGAACCCCGAAGCTGAGACTATTTCGATGTCATTCGCACCATCCCCGAAGGCAACCGAATCGGACAGAGGAGCACCATAATATTCCATGACTGCATGAAGGCCCGTTGCCTTGGAAACACCGGGAAGCACTATCTCGGCACAGTCATCAAGGGGAACGCCCATTGTGTTGTCCACTATGTCGTACCTGCCCTTAAGACGCTCCCTTATTTCCTTTATGTCATGCTTTGAGGTTATGAGAATCATCTTCGTGATGTTGGACCTGAAAGTGAGCTTTTCTTCAGTGAAAAGATTTTCAATTACCAGAAGACGGCCGAGGGAAGCCATGAACATGGCATAAAGCGTATCCCTCATTTCCGGCGTCATGTATGAGCCTGTATCAGTCTGAATGAGCAGCAGCCATCCGTTGTCACGGGCAAGGGAAAAAACCTCTTCCACCTGCTCCCGGGAGAAGAACCTTTCATATATGCGTTCTCCTTCCGCGATGGCAACAGAGCCCCCGGCATACACTCCGCCGTCAAAGTCAAAGACGGAAAGCCGGGGATCCAGCTCAGCAGGGCTCCTGCCGGTACTGAGAAAGAGTCTGTGCCCGTTTGCATGGGCAATCCGGAGGGCACGTTTCGTGCTCTCGGTCGCATCTTCCCCGAAGGGAAGAAGCGTTCCGTCCACATCAAAGAAAATGTACTTTGTCAAAGTTCCCTGCATCTCCATCCGTGTTCCCTGATGGCCGTGATGATCTGGTCTATATGTGCCCTGTCCCTGGTTTCAAGACCAAGGCGCAGTATGCAGTGCTTGAGATCTATGCTGTCAGTCTTTCTGTCATGCTCGACATTGAAGACGTTTGCCCCGAGGTCGGCAACCAGCTGTGATACCTGTGACAGCTGCTTCGGCCTGTCGAACACTTCGATTTCAAGCTCGATGAGACGGGACTGCATCATCAGACCTCTTGTGATGACACGGGAAAGAATCGTGACGTCTATATTACCGCCGCTGATGAGACATACGGTCTTTTTACCTTTTATGTCGATCTTTCCGGCAAGCAGAGCGGCGACAGGAGTCGCACCCGCACCCTCTGCAACCAGCTTCTGCTGCTCCATGAGCGTCAGGATTGCCGATGCGATCTCGTCATCGGTTACGGTGACGATCTCATCCACATATTTCCTGCAGTATTCGAAGGTTTTTTCACCCGGCATTTTTACCGCAATACCATCAGCCAGTGAAGCTGCACTGGACAGGGCCTCACGCTTTCCTTTCTTAAGTGCTTCAACCATCGAAGGCGCACCGGCAGCCTGAACTCCGTACACCTTACAGCTGGGCTTAAGGGATTTGATGGCAAAAGCAACGCCGCTGATAAGCCCGCCGCCACCGACCGGAACTATTACTGCATCAACGCCGGAAAGCTGGTTCAGAATCTCCAGTCCTATCGTTCCCTGTCCTGCAATGACATCATCATCGTCAAAGGGATGGATAAGGGTCCTTCCCGTCTCTGCTGCGATCTGCAGGGCTTTCTCATAGGCATCATCATAGACACCGGGGACAAGCACTACTTCGGCACCATAGCTTCTCGTTGCCTCAACCTTTGAAATAGGTGCACCTTCGGGGATGCATATGACTGCTGACAGTCCTGCCCTCTGAGCTGCAAGGGCAACGCCCTGGGAGTGGTTACCGGCGGAACATGCCACCACACCCTTTGCCTTTTCCTCATCGCTCAGCCTGGCGATCTTGTTGTATGCACCGCGCAGCTTAAAGGAACCGGTAAGCTGGAGATTCTCGGTTTTGAGATACACCTCTTCGCCGGGAAACATGCGGGGTGCCCGGATCAAGTCAGTATTGCGCGCAACGTCTTTAAGGGCGAACGCTGCCTGGTATAATAAGTCAAGTGATAACATAAATAGAAACATATTCCTTTCGATTGCAAAAATCAACAGATGTACAACTGAAGACCGTACGGCTATAATTACACCATGTTCAGAAAAACAGCCGCACTGATGATCATTCTCCTCAATGTACTTTCACTGCTCCGTCCTGCAGCGGTTAAGGAACAGCAGAGAGCACTCCATGACGGGGAAGTCACGA
>JBJEWN010000268.1:0-11047 GCA_051885075.1 Bullifex sp. | reverse complement strand
TCCATGACCTGAAAGATCATATCCTTCGGGATTTCAGGGACGGTTTTCACTGCAACGCGTCCATCTCCTGCCTTAACGGTGGATGTTACCGTCCGTTTTGGAGCCATCACCTCATTTTCAGCATATCTCTTTCCCCGCGCACAGGTATTCCCTTCAACGTTCAGGACTTTATTTCCATCAAGGCTCACCTTAAGCTGACACCCGAAAGGACAGTTTATGCATGTAAGATTCCTGACTGTCATGCTTCCACCTCCACGCTTATTTCTCCCGTCACGGGATCCCTGACCAGCACGCTCTCCATCTCACCGGGAGCGAGGACGGGGCGCTTAATGCGCTTTATTTCCTTACCATCGCACTTCACAACGATCGAAGCATTTCGGAAGGGAGCGGAAACACGGAACCTGACCATGACATTTTCAGAACCCTTCCTTATTTTCTGAGGCACTGTATACCGCACCCCGTTAAGCGGCTTTACTGGAACGCATTCCGTTTCAGTGACTGCTCCTTTTATGTATTCGGCAGCACTCCGTCCCGCTGCAGCTGCTTCCTCAGAAACATAATCGACAAGGTCATGGACGTGGAGGACGTTCCCGCAGGCAAAGATGCCGTCTCCCGCGCAGAACGAATCATCCACTGCAGGACCTCCCGTAACGTGTGAAAGCACAAGACCTGCTTTCCGGGAAAGTTCATTTTCAGGCAGAAGTCCCACCGAAAGAAGAAGCGTGTCACACTCAAATCTCCGTTCACTGCCCTTTACGGGCTTCCTGTTTTCATCAACAGCGGCGACGGTTACTGCCTCAACCCTCTCCTTTCCTTCAATATTCACGACAGTATGTGACAGGAGTAATGGAATACCGTAATCATCAAGACACTGGACGATATTCCGTTTCAGCCCGCCTGAATACGGCATGATCTCGGCAACTGCAAGCACCTTCGCACCCTCCAGCGTAAGGCGCCGTGCCATGATGAGTCCGATGTCTCCGGAGCCGAGTATCACCGCACGTCGACCGACCATATACCCTTCCACGTTCATCAGCCGCTGTGCGGTTCCGGCAGAGAAGATTCCTGCAGGACGGTACCCCGGGATGTTAAGTGCTCCGCGGGGACGCTCCCTGCATCCCATTGCAAGGATTATCGCTTCAGACTCAATGGTCACGACTCCATTTCTGCAGTTCACGCAGGTTACCTGATGCGGCTTCAGATCAATGACCGTGGTCCGGGTAAGCACCTCTATTCCCCGCTTCTCCGCTTCCCTGACGAACCTTGCGGCATACTCAGGACCTGTAAGCTCTTCCTTAAAGGTATGGAGCCCGAAACCGTTATGAATGCACTGATTAAGGATTCCTCCGGGAGCGCCGGAGCGTTCAATGATGAGTATATCCCTGATCCCTGAGTCATACGCTGAGACCGCGGCGGCAAGGCCTGCGGCACCTCCCCCGATTACAACGAGCTGTCTCATGATATCACCTCAGATCCGGTACCGCTCTTTCTGACTCCTTCCATGGCAATGCCTTTTACGGAAGAAATGATCTCCATCACGGCAGGAGAGCAGAACCCACCCTGACAGCGGCCCATACCGGCCCTCACACGGCGTTTCACACCATCAATGGTGGAAGCTCCCCGTCTCACTGCTTCCCTTATCTCACCTTCTGAAATCTCTTCACACCTGCATATTATGTTACCGTATGAAGGATCTGTCCTTATAAGATCATTCCTCTCACACAGGCTCATCTGAGATGCCTTCGGTATACACCTCCTCTCCGTAACCGGAGAAGTCTTTCTTTCTGTATGAAGCCTTGACGCGATCTTTGCCGCGATATGCTCACCTATTGCAGGCGCCGCGGTAAGACCGGGTGAATCGATTGCCGCAGCATTGAAGAAGCCGGGGACGGGTTCGTCAATTATGAAATCTCCCATGTCCGTGGATGCCCTCACCCCTGCAAATGATGTGATGACGGCCCTGAAGTTAAGGGACGGCACACTGAGCCTTGCTTTTTCCATGACCGCCTCAAGTCCGTCCGCGACAGTGGATACATCCTCACGTTCCCCAACGGTAGTGCTGTCAGGACCGACCAGGATGTTTCCATGGACGGTAGGTGTCACCAGGACACCCTTGCCCTTATCGGTGGGAAGCTGGAAGACTGTCGAATGCACAAGGCCTCCTTCCGTTCTGTCCAGAAGCAGATACTCTCCCCTCTTGGGAGTGATGGTGAAAGCATGAGGCGCTGCCATGTCGTTCACCAGGTCGGCATAGACACCGGATGCATTCACTATGCACCCGGAAAGGAAGTCACCTCTTTCCGTGATGACTCTGAAAAGTTCACCTTCACGTCTTATTGCAATGACTTTATGACCAGTCATTATCATGCACCCGTTTGCCTCAGCGTTTTCCGCCATCGCATATGTAAGTGAGAAAGGACAGACAATGCTTCCGGTCCCGAGTTTAAGCGCATATGTGACTGCAGGGTTTATTGCAGGTTCAAGGGTCAGGATCTCATCCCGCTCAAGGATCTTCATATCCTTAACCCCGTTTGTGAGCCCCCTTTCATAAAGTGCCCTGATTCGCCTGTCGTCATCATCAAAGGAGATGACAAGGGAACCGTTATGGACCATATCGATATCAAGCTGCTTCTCCAGCTGTTTCAGAAGCTGATTTCCGCGTACGTTGAAAAAAGCTTTCAGCGTTCCCGGAAGCGGATCATGTCCGGCATGGGCAATTCCGCTGTTTGCCTTGCTGGTACCTGTACATAGCTCGCTTTCCTTTTCAAGGAGAACGACTGACATATCATAAAGTGAGAGGTACCTGGCAACCGAGCATCCGGTCACGCCGCCCCCTATGACAACCACATCGTAAATCATAATGGTAAAAGGATATCACAGTTTATCCCTGCCTGCCACTTAACAAACATCCATAACTGTGTCACCTGTCCGTTTTGGGACAATACAGACATCGGAAAAGCCGATGGCCCTATACATTTATGACCGCCATGATGTTTATCATGTCACTAATACTCTTCAATACAGTAATTTACCTTCACATGCCCATGAAACATGCGGTATTTTGGCTTGAATCCTAACTCAGGATGGTGGAAAATCATCCAAAAGGAGAGTATATGGTACACAGGAATCCAATAGATACAAACGGTAATGACAGATTCATAACGATCGGGGAGATAATGCTCCGTCTCACCCCTCCGAACTATGAGAAGATAAGGATGACGCACTCATTTGAGGCAAGCTACGGAGGTGCGGAAGCAAACATCGCACTGGCACTGGCAAATCTCGGAGTGGACTCAACGTTTTTCTCAGTAGTGCCCAACAACAGCGTCGGCAAGAGTGCGATAAGAATGCTGAGAAGCAACGACGTGCACTGTACGCCGGTAATTCTTTCAACTCCTGAGGAAACACCGACCCACAGACTCGGAAGCTACTACCTTGAAACCGGTTACGGTATCAGGGCAAGCAAGGTAATCTATGACAGGAAACACAGTGCCATAACGGAATATGACTTTTCCGGTTATGATCTCAAAGGTCTTCTGAAGGATTTCACCTGGCTTCATCTTTCAGGCATCACGCCTGCTCTCGGACCGAACTGCAGGAAACTCATCATGGACGCACTCAAGGCGGCAAAGGAACTGGAACTGACCGTAAGCTTTGACGGCAACTTCAGAAGCACGCTCTGGAGCTGGGAGGAAGCAAGGGATTTCTGTACCGAATGTCTTCCGTACATCGACGTGCTCATCGGTATTGAGCCCTACCACCTTTACAGGGACCCATCAGATCATTCCAAAGGCGATGTCAAGGATGACATTCCCTTCCATCCCACCTATGAACAGCAGAAACTTGTCTTCGATGAATTCATAAGGCAGTATCCGAACCTTAAATGCATCGCACGTCACGTCCGCTATGCAAACAGCGGAAGCGAGAACAGCCTCAAGGCATATCTCTGGTATAAAGGGGAAACAATTGAAAGCAGAATGTTCACATTCACGATCCTTGACCGCGTTGGCGGAGGCGATGCGTTCGCTTCCGGTCTCATCTATGCGATGATGAACGGCTATGATCCCGATGACATGATCAACTTTGCGGTTGCATCAAGTGCGATCAAGCACACTATCAGGGGAGATGCCAACATCACCGATGATGCCGATACGATCAAAAAGCTCATGAACATGAACTACGATATAAGAAGATGAAACAGAATCTTCATACACATACCCTTTTCTGCGACGGGAAGAACACACCTGAGGAGATGGTGCAGAGTGCCATCTCCCATGGTTTTTCATCATTGGGCTTCTCATCCCACGTCCATACCGGCTTTGCATTTGATACGTGCGGAATATCTTCAGCTGAGAAGACTGATGAGTATTTCAGTGAACTGGACAGGCTGAAGGAAAAATATAAGGAAAAGCTTGGGATTTACAAAGGTCTTGAGCTGGAAAGCCGGGACATGAACGGCATTACTCCAAAGATTGATGAAAGATGTGACTACTCCATCGGCTCCATACACTGGTTCCGGAAAGGCGATGAGCACTGGGAAGTTGACTGGAAGAGTGATATCTTCCTTCAGGCAGCGGAAGCATTCGGAGGGTTCCGTCCGCTTATCGAAAGCTACTATGAGGAAGTGAAACGCTTTGCTTCCGTTTCCCCATACAGCATTACGGGACACATCGACCTTGTCACGAAGTTCACGGAAAAAACTGGGTGGGACTTTGAAAAGGAAGAGTGGTACCGCGATGCGGCACTCTCCGCCGTGGAAGAGTGCATCAGTAATGGCAAGATCATCGAAGTGAACACTGGAGCAATTTCCCGCGGCTACAGGACTTCCCCCTACCCTGCGCCCTTCATACTGAAATACATTAAGGAGAAGAATGCACCAATCACCCTCACTTCAGACTGCCACGATGCACGCTTCATCGATATGGCATTTGCAGAAAGTGAGGAAATGCTTTCATCCATCGGTTTCAGGGAGCTTTACATACTTACACCGGAAGGTTTCAGACCAGAGGGAATGAGCCGTAATACGTGAACTCAAAGCCCTCTGTCCGGCTGATCTTCAGATACTCATCAAACCCTGCATCCTTAAGCTCGATGAGCCAGATGTACTCACCCAGCTCCGTCTTTAAGGGACGTGCCGTTATGACGGCGGGCTCGCAGGTGCCGAAGGCTCTGACAAGGCGGGGGAAATCCGCGATGTGCCCTTCTGCCGCAAAGAGCATCCTGTCAGACTTCTCCTTACAGCCCTCACCATTAACAAGCGCATAGAATCTTGTCCTGTTGGCATCGCTTTCCTGGATGCGCGGAGCATAAACTTCAAGATCATAGACGGCAGCTGCGGCAGCGGAAGCAACAGCGGCAACGCTCCCGTCACTTACCGATGCAAGGCGGGCTCCTTCTGCTGTACTCGATACGATGCGTGTTTCCGCATTCGGAAGGTTTTTCTCAAGCCAGGCCTTACCCTGAATGAGTCCCTGCTCATGGGAGCATACGAGAGTGATGTCTGAAAGTCCTGCACCCTTCTTTATCAGAAGAGCCTGGTCTATGGGAAGCTCCGTTTCACATACCACCGAAACATCATCATGGGAAAGAAGTTCATCTATATATGCGGTAACGGGACCGCCCACGGTGTTCTCCTGCGGAATGACTGCGTAATCTGAGGTTCCTTCAAGCATGGCTGAAACGGCATCACCCACTGTCTTCCGGGCAGCATAGGACGCATCATTACCGAAGAAAAGCATTGCCGCCTGTCCTGTATATGTGCCTTCTGGCCCCAGATAGGAAACGGACACTCCAGAAACGGGAGCCCATTCATGGCTAACCCGTGAAGTCGCACATGAACAGAGTGAAAACACAATGAGAAGTATTAACAGAAGTTTTTTCATTATGTGAAATCTACTTCTTTACTCTTTTTCTGTTCAAGGTGTTATTATGGTCTCCATGGACAGATATGATTATTTCAGAAAGCTTGTTTCAATCCCATCGCCTTCACGCCATGAGGATGAGATGAGGGATTACATAAGCTCGGTACTCATTCCGCTTGGCTACGGCTTCAGGATGGATGAGGCTGGCAACATGGTCTTCTTCAGGGAGGACTCAAAGGCAACACTCTGCCTTGCCGCACACATGGACACGGTTGCACCTGCCGTCAACGCAAACATGATTGAAGATGATGAGAGGTTCTTCACTGACGGTACCACCGCCCTCGGTGCCGATGACAAGTGTGCCATCGCCATGATGCTTGAACTTGCTGAGGAAGGCTTCAACGCGGTTCTGCTTTTCTTCTCCGCTGAGGAAATCGGGCTCTGGGGATCGGCACATATGGATCCTCACCTTCTCGACGGACTCGGGATAGAATGCGTTTATGTAATCGATGCCCAGGGTGATGTGGGAGGAGTAATCAGGGAAGCTGTCGGCAAAAGCAGACTTACCATAAGCGTTAAAGGCAAAGCCGCACACGCGGGCTTTGCACCTGAAAAGGGAATAAGTGCGCTTACATGTCTTGCAGACATAGTGATGAAAATACCTCAGGGCCACCCCGATGAGATATCGACATGCAGTGTGGGCTCATTCATATGTGAAGGCAGCACCAACGTCGTTCCCGATAAAGCTGAAGCAGTGCTGGAAGTAAGAAGCCTCAGCGACGATAACAGGGAAGAGATAATCGAATCGATAATGGCGTGTGCGAAGGAGCGTTCGTCTGCTTATGGAGCAATTGTCACTTTCACTCATGAACGCCTCTACTCCCACTATGCCCACAGTGAAAACGATCCGTACATCCTTAAGATAACGAAGGCACTTGAAAAAGCCGGTGCCAATGTCAACGTGAAGTCAACCACAGGAGGAAGTGACGGCAATAACCTCAATTCCATCGGAATTAAGGCTGTCGTACTCACATCCGGCTACTACAACGCACACGGAAACAGTGAGTACCTGGACAAAAGGCAGTTTGACATACTCTCATCCGCTCTCAGGAACCTTTTAAGTGAAAAGACTGTTTAAAGCCCTGCTGACAGCAATCCTGATCCTTCTCTTTCTTTACGGCCTCATGTATTTCCATGCATCGTGGCGCTCGGATCCGAAGAATATAAAGCAGTTTGAATGTACCAACCCGTTCATAACAGGTTCATCCCTGATAGCCGCCCACCGCATGGGCGGAGGGGATGCACCTGAGGAAACGATGATGGCACTGCATTCATGCATTGAAAGCGATAATCCGCCGGACATCCTGGAACTTGACCTTCACATCACGAAGGACGGTGAGCTGATCCTGCTGCACGATGACACGCTGGACAGAATGACCGACAGCCAGTATGTATTCGGCCGTGAAGGAGTAAGGCCTGAGGAACTGACACTTTCCGAGCTGAAAATGCTCAATGCAGGCGCCGGCTTTCAGGACATTAACGGAAACAGGCCCTATGAACACCTCCATGGTGATGAGGTTCCAGATGAACTGAGGCTCCTTACGCTTGAGGAGGTACTGGACATATCCGGGGAAAAAGGTAATTTCCTCTACATCATCGAGATAAAGAATGACGGCGCGCTCGGTAAAACAGCCCTTGACAAGCTGCATGCCCAGCTTCAGGCAAGATCACTCATTGACCGCACTGTATTCGGAACTTTCAACGGTGACATAACGGAATACTGCCGGGAAACATATCCCGATATCATCACAAGCGCGGGAATAAAGGATGCGCTTGTATTCTATGTTTCAGCCCTGCTCGAACTGAAAGATTATGAGCCTCCGTGCTCCGTTCTTCAGGTATTCTACGGCAAACCCTATTTCCGCTTCGGAGTCAATCTGGCAACCGCAAGGGTCATCAACTACGCTCATGAACATGATATGGCGATTCAGTACTGGACAGTCAACGATGAGGAGGACATAAGATACCTGAAAAGTGTCGGGGCAGATGCCATCATGACCGATTACGTCAGCCTTGCCGCTTCCATATAAAGAGCCCCTCCGTTTTTCAGAAGGGGCCATGAAGATTATGTTATCTGATTATCGTGAACATCCTTATAACGCCGCCTAAGGTGTTTGCAACCGTGGACATGCTCTTGATGAAGATATCCAGCGCAACACCGACGACATCCTTTCTGGTATCTCCGACCGTGTCACCGGTGACCGATGCCTTGTGAGCCGCACTTCCCTTTCCGTGTCCTGGAATGCGCTCCTGTTCGATGAACTTCTTTGCATTGTCAAAGGCACCGCCTGAGTTACCCATGAAGATTGCCCGCGGGATCGCAACGACCGTTGCTCCAACCAGAAGGCCTCCAACGAACTCAACACCGAAGAGAAGTCCTCCGATAACGGGGATGACAAGCGCAAGGATTGACGGGAAGAGCATCTTCCTGAGTGCTTCCTCTGTTGCTGTCCTGATCATCACGTTGTAGTCAGGTTTTACCGTTCCTTCCAGGACACCGGGTATCGAGAGAAGTTTGTCACCGTCATCAGCCATCTTCTTTGCCGAGTCAATTGTGTTGTCTGTCAGGATTGCCGAGAAGTACTCAACCAGGGCACCGCCCAGGATTCCTCCTGCAACTACCACGTAGGATGCGAAGTTGAGCACGGGTTCACCTGCAGAGTAGGAACCGACATATGCAACGATGAGCGATACGGTTGCGAATGCAGCCGATCCGATTGCAAAGCCCTTTCCGATTGCGGCAGTGGTGTTGCCGACAGCATCGAGCTTATCGGTGATTATTCTTACGTTGTGCGGAAGATGACATGACTCGGCCAGTCCGCCCGCATTATCCGCGATCGGACCGAATGCATCGATCGAGACGGTTGTACCGACGAACGAAAGCATTCCGAGGGATGCCAGTGCAATGCCGTATGTACCGCAGAGCTTACCGGATGCAAAGAGTGCGATCGCAATGAGAAGTACCGGATAGAGACAGCTTCTGCTTCCGGTGGCGTCTCCCTTCGTGATTACGAAAGCTTCACCTTCAGTTGCCATCTCAGCCAGCTGCTGTGTGGGTTTGCATTCAGCGCTCGTGTAGTACTCCGTGATCATGCCGATGGCAACACCTGAAATGATTCCGAGCACCGCGCATACCCATGGAGAGACCCAGCCAAGCAGGAAGGAGGACGGAAGCTCTGCCTTTGAGAAGAGCAGGTAACAGGTGAAAAGCCCGATGATGAGAGTCAGCGCTGCTGAAATGTAAGTTGCATAGTTCAGTTCCTTTGAAGGATCATCACCCATCTTCCTCATCTGTATGATCATTAGGCCGAGGAGACACCCCAATAGCCCGCCGCCTGCGAGAACCACAGGGTACATCATAGCAGAGTCAAATGCCGTGGAGGAAAGATTTCCGCCGGAGAAGAGTGTTGATGAGATCAGGATGCCTGCAGCCGTGGTTGCCACGAAGGATTCAAGAAGATCGGAGCAGTTTCCCGCAATATCGTTGACGTTGTCACCGATGAAGTCTGCGATGACGTTGGGAACCCTGCTGTCATCTTCGGGAAGGTCATGGCGGAGTTTTGCCAGTATATCCGATGAAATATCGGCTGCCTTGGTATAGTTTCCGCCTGCAACACGGTTGAACATTGCAACGAGTGAACATCCGAGTGAATATGTCGTGATCCTCATGGTGAAGGGATTGCACTCAAGTGAAAGAAGGAACCCTGTACCCGTTTCATTGTGCCCGATTCCCCAGATAAGGAGGATCGCGATGAGTCCGAAGAGACCGAAGGCCTGTACGGAAAGACCTGACACGGAACCTCCGAGAAGTGCAACCTTTACGGTCTGGCCGATGTTAAGTGTCTTTCTTGCAGTATTGGAAGTGCGCACATTGGCATATGTGGCACTCTTCATGCCGGTGATGCATGCCGCACTGGACATGAGGGCACCGAGAATGAGTGTGAGACCTGACGTCTTTTCAACGAAAAGGGAGAAAATGACTGCCACTGCCACAACGACTATGGCAATCGTTCTGTATTCCGTTTTCATGAAGGTCCCCGCACCTGACCTGATGATTCCGGCCATTTCAGCCATTTCTTCAGTCCCCTCTTCCATTGCCTTTATCTTCCTGTAGCTGAAGAAGACATATGCGAGGGCGAGAGTGATGATGCAAAGTACGATATACCAGAACATGCCCATAGTTTCCTCCTTTTTTTGGAAAACTTCCGTATTTACATGATATCATGACATTATTTTCTGACAACATAAATTTTCTGTCAGTTTTTACGGTATATCTCAATTGACACTGCATTCTGATCATTATAAATTCACATTATGCATATAGGTTTCTCTCTTCCAGGCCTAATCATATTCGCCCTTCCGATGATCGTTAACATAGCATACTGCATCTTTCCCCCTTCCGATCAGACTGAGGAAAAGCCATCAGGAGGGATTGCGGAGAAGATCGAACAGGCGTCAAGGATGGTTTTCATGGTGCTTATCTGCTTTCTGGTATGCACCGACAGACCTGACTTCAGAAGTCCGGTACTGTACACATCCCTTTTATTCCTGGTGCTTTATCACGTGGTGTGGATCCGCTACTTTGCACATGGCAGGAAATGCAGGCTTCTGACTGAAAGCTTCCTTTTCATACCGATTCCTCTTGCTGTATTCCCGGTACTCTACTTCTTTCTTGCCGCCATCTGGCTGGGTAACTGGCCTGCCGCAGCCGTGATGGTTATATTCGGCATTTCCCACTTCATGGTTTCAGACAGGTCCAAAAGAGAATCTCAGTGAGGATATTTATCACATTTCTCACACTCACTGTGGTGAAGGCTGAATTCGTAACAGGAATCAAGATCGCTGCTCATTGAGATACCATCACAGAACAGATCACCGTTAGGCATCCTGTCGTAGCAGTAGTCATCATAACGGTCATTTTCAACAATAGCATCTCTCTCCTTCTGAACGGAAGTGACGGCATTGCACTTACTTCCATCAGTCCTGACCGTGACACGCTCTGAAGGGACGTACTCCATATCCTCAGGCAGGATGATCACATAATCCTCCAGGTGAACATACCCTCTTTCCGCAAGGAACTTCTCAGGATCAAATATGGACTCAGGATCCATATCAGCGGTAAGGAT
>JBJEWN010000267.1:0-2621 GCA_051885075.1 Bullifex sp. | reverse complement strand
GAGGACCTCAGAAAGCTTACTCATAACGGGGCTTCAGGTCTCATAATAGACCTGAGGAACAATGCGGGAGGCATTGTGGATTCCGCAACCATGATAGCAAACTTTTTCCTTCCCGAAGGTGCCACCGTGCTTTCCATTCAGCATAAGGAAGGTTCATCAAGACAGAACTACTCGACAGTTGCCTCAAACGACACAAGAAAGAACATGACGATTCCGATAGTGATCCTTACAAACGGAGGAACCGCATCAGCAAGTGAAATACTGACGGCAGCACTTCAGGAGAACGGCAGGGCAACGGTAGTAGGCTCCAGAACCTTCGGAAAAGGCATCATCCAGGAATCGGCAATGTGGAAAAACGGATATATTAAATACACATCCGCTTACTACCTTACCCCCAATGGCGATAATATCCATAAAACAGGAATTACCCCTGACATTGAGGTAACTGAACATGAGTACACTGACGAAGAGGTAAGCGCCTACTATGATTTCATCGAAAAGAGTCAGGATGAGATCACTGCCTACGTCAGGGAGAATCCTGAATACACAAGGGAAAACATTGATGCATTTGCTGCCCTTCATTCAGATCTGGGAATTCCGGAAACAGCTCTTAAACTTCTGATCAGGAATGAGTACATATACGCAATGCCATATAATGACAGACCGAAAGTTGACCTCATGTATGATACGGCTCTTCTGACTGCAATAGATTGTCTCAAAGGGGAAAAATGAGAGTATTCATCCTTGACAGATCCTATTCGGGAGAAAGTGTATACCAGCTCAGAAAGAGGGAAAAAGATTACCTGATAAAGGTTTTACGCATAAAAACCGGTGATGTTTTTACCTGTAAGGATATTGTAAACAGGTTTTACAAAGCTACCGTCCTCGATGGGGACACCATCTCAGTTGAGCCAACGGATGATCCGGAAGCCACCCTCCTTGATGGCCTTTCATCATATAAAGGCAGCATTCCCCGCATAAGGGTATACCAGGCAATATGCAAGGGAAAGAAAAATGAAACAGTCATGAGGATGCTGACCGAAGCAGGAGTTGAGGAGGTTGTCTTCGTGACAGGTGAATACTGTCAGGAAAAGACCCTCCGTGATCATGACGTGAGAAGGCTTGAAGACATAAGGAGGGAGGCCGCCCAGCAGAGCGGAAGTTCCCCACTGATGAATGACATAAGGATCATTCCGATAAGCAATGCTGTCAATGACTCGCCATACCCCCTTCTGTTCCTCCATCAGGGAAGCCGTGAAAAAACTGTATCACTCAAAGAGGCACTTTCCCATATTCAAGACCGGAAAGTATCTGTTCTTATTGGAAGTGAGGGGGGAATCAGCGAAGAGGAATGCTCCATGCTTGAAGATCAGGGGGCAGTTCCCGTCCTTCTTCCTACAAATATTCTCAGAGCGGAAACTGCAGGAATTTTTTCTGTCGGAGCTATCGAAACCATTTGGGAAACATGATATATAGTGTAGTTAAACTAATAACTACACTACCTGTATGGTTCTTTTTTACCTATAAAAATTAAACAAAATATTTCTTGCCAAATCCTTAATTTCCCCCTTACTATATAAATATCAGGGGGGGTAATTGTTAAATAATTAACACTATCGGTTTAATAATATATTTATTAACGCCGGTTTCGTATTCTTGAAAAGGAGTTAGCATGATAAAAACTGTACTCTTTTCGGCAAATACGCACCATAGGACCACTGTTAATAAAATAACAGGTCAGCAATGTCTCTTCATCAGGTCAATGGATAATATGGCAGAAGCCATCAGTGACATACCTGAACAGAAGCTATGTATCATCGATATCGACAGTCCTGAAAATTACGGATCACTGTTCATGCAGGCAATGAGCCTGAAGGAGTCAAAGGTAATACTTCTATGCCCAAAAACACTGATGCAGGACAGAGTCTCAATGAAGATTCATGACTCTGTCAGCCTTCTGAGAAAACCCTTTACGGATGTGGAACTCTCATCCCTGCTGCCCGAACAGCTGAATGCTTCTAAGACAGGAACCGTTGAGGATGTATTTGACACTCTCTATAAGGGAATTTCGGAAAATACACTGGAAGTAAGGAACAAAGCCCGTCTGTTTGCGGCAAATGATGATTCGGTGCTCATATACGGAGAGACCGGTACAGGTAAGGAGATCATCAGCAAGGCCATTGCCAGGACTTACAATGGCCTGAAGGAAAGAGTTGTGGTGAACTGCTCACAGATGAATTCAGATCTCTGTGAATCGGCACTGTTCGGTGCGGACAAAGGTTCATATACCGGTTCTGTTTCCGCGATCAAAGGATATGCAGAGGAAGCAAACGGAACATCACTGATTCTGGATGAGATAGAAAACCTCTCCCGTTCAGCCCAGAGCATGCTGCTCAGATTCATCGAAGACAGAAAATACCGCCCTCTGGGATATTACGGAAACATAATGAGGCAGTCTGATACCAAAATCATCCTTATTTCAAACAGATCCCCCAAAAAGCTGATGGAGGAAGGATCTCTCAGAAATGATCTTTATCACAGGATATGCGGTCAGGTAATAAGGATCAGGCCACTGAGAGAAAGGAAGGAAGACATTCCGCTGCTCATCGGATTCCATGAAC
>JBJEWN010000266.1:0-11191 GCA_051885075.1 Bullifex sp. | reverse complement strand
AATGATCAGATACTTAAAGAGCGTGGGAAGCGAGAGTGACAATCTCACCTTCGGCGCGGAAGGTCTTCCCATTACGGAGGAGCAGGAAAGGGAATTCCTTTCGAAAACAAATCCGAATGCATTCATTGTCATTGCAGTCGATGACGACGGACGCATAGTTGGTGATGCCTCCCTCGAGAGGGGACCCCGGAGAATGTCCCATGCCGCCGAGCTCGGCATTTCGACCCTGAAATCATACTGGGGACAGGGAATCGGATCGCGCCTGATGCAGGAGATGATATCCCATGCGAAGGAGGTCGGGATAACGAAGATAAACCTCCGTGTCAGGGCTGACAATGAAAGGGCAAAAGCGCTTTACAGGAAGTTCGGTTTTGAGAAGGAAGGTGATGACAGGCGCATGATGATGATAGACGGTGAATACTTCGATGGTGAACACTGGGGGCTTGTCCTCTGATGGGGCCTCTTCTCGTCATTGACGGAAATAACCTCCTCTTTCAGATGTTCTATGGAATGCCTTCTCCCGTTTACAGTAAAAGCGGGAAGTGCATTCATGCAACCATTGGATTCATTTCCTTCGTGCTGAAGCAGGTGAGACTGCTCGGAGCTGATGGAGTGTGCGTAGTATTCGACAGTGACACATCGGCTGAGCGCCATGAAATACTTCCTGAGTACAAAGCAAACAGAATCGATGACTGGGACAGCATGGATGAAAACGAAATCCCGTTCTCTGAAGAGGAAAACATCGTGAAGTGCCTCCGGTTTCTCGGAATCAAGCCGGTGTACTCCGTCGGCATGGAAGCCGATGACGTCATCGCAACGGCAGCGAAGAGGTACGGTAATTGCCGGGATGTCATCATCTCATCCTTTGACAGTGACTTCTTTCAGCTTATAAATGACCATGTATCGGTGCTGCGCTACAGGGGAAAGGCTTCCGTGATGTGGAACAGGGCTTACTTTCTGGAAAAGTATGGCTTTGAACCGGAACACTATGCCCTCTGGAAATCGGTGGTGGGAGACAAAAGCGACAACATTCCCGGTGTGCCCGGAATCGGGGAGAAAAGAGGAGCTCTGCTGATGAAGGAGTATGCCCTTACGGGGAAGCTGAAGGGGGAATGCCTGACGGAGCGCTTAAGGAAGAGTCTTTCCGATAACATGGATACTGTGGAAAGGAACCTTAAGCTGATAAAGCTTTCAGAACGGACTGAAGTGGTCTTTGATGAACCAGAGTTTTCCTTTGACAGGGAGAAAATGGCACTGTCCAATTCCGAAGTACTCTCAGCATGTGCAGTATTTGATTAATTCCTTCAAAAACTCCACATAAACTCACAAAATGTAGTATGCTGAAACAATAAGGAGGAGCAATGACTGAGGATATACAGCGTGCGGATATCTGGAAACGCATCTCTGCAGGTCTTTTCGATTTCATCATGACAGGAATTCTCGCAGTGCTCTTCATCTTCATTCTCTCAGCACTCTTCGGTTATAACCGTGCAAATGATTCCCTTCAGGCAAAGTACTCCGAGTATGAGGAAAAGCATGGTATTGTTTTTCAGATAACAGCTGATGAATACGGCTCATACTCTCCTTCAGAGCGTGAGCGCTGGGACGCAGCCTATGATGATCTTATCGGGGATGAAAGCGTATCCGCGCTCTATACTAAGGTCATCAACCTCACGCTCCTGATGACTACTTTCGGCATACTGCTCTCTTTCCTGGTCTGGGAATTTGCCATTCCCCTTATGATCGGGAACGGACAGACCGTGGGAAAGAAGGTGTTCGGCATATGCCTGATGCGTACTTCCTCGGTGCGCATCAATGCGCTCTGTCTTTTCATCAGGACTGTGCTCGGAAAGTTCACCATCGAGACGATGATAAGCGTATATATACTGATAATGATCAGCTTCAGTTCAATCGGGGTAATCGGGTCTGTGATACTCATTACAATACCGGTACTGAACCTGATCTTCTTTTTCGTTAAGGACACAAGGCCGCTCATTCACGATCTTCTTGCAGATACATGCGTCGTCGATTATGCATCCCAGGAGATATTTGAAAGCGGGGAAGCACTTCTGGAAGCAAAGAAGGCTCTTGCCCGTGAGAGAGCGGAAGAGAGAGGCAGACTATACTGAGGATATGAATATATGGAAGTAGTACTTAAGAATCTTACCAAGATATTTCCCAGCCGGAACAAAAAATCCGGTGAGGAAGTGGTTGCGGTAAATGACATGAACATCACGATACCGGATGGGAAACTGGTAGGGCTGCTCGGGCCGTCAGGGTGCGGAAAGAGCACGACGCTCTATATGATTTCAGGGCTTCAGAAGGCATCGGGGGGACAGATTTTCTTCGGATCTGATGATGTCACTCACCTGACTCCCGAAAACCGGGGAGTGGGACTTGTGTTTCAGAATTATGCGCTTTACCCGCACCTTACAGTGAAGCAGAACATCATGTTCCCGCTGGAAAACCTTAAAGGAGCTGATAAGCTTTCAAAGGAAGAAATGCTGAAACGTACCGTTGATGTTGCAAAGCTGGTACAGATCGATGACCTTCTTGCCAGGAAGCCTTCCGAGCTTTCAGGCGGTCAGCAGCAGAGGGTAGCCATTGCCAGGGCACTGGTGAAGATGCCCAAAGTCCTGCTGCTTGACGAGCCGCTTTCAAACCTCGATGCACGGCTTCGCCTTCAGACCAGGGAGGAAATAAGACGAATCCAGAGGGAAACGAAGATCACGACCGTGTTCGTCACCCACGACCAGGAAGAGGCAATGAGCATTTCCGATGAGATCGTCATCATGAAGCTCGGCATCGTCCAGCAGATCGGGCGTCCTCAGGAAGTGTATGACAACCCTGCAAACCTCTTTGTCGCGAAGTTCCTGGGAACCCCGCCCATCAACGTCTTTGCAGGAAGGGTTGAGAATAATAAGGTATACATCGGTTCAGAGGCTGTCCTGGATGCATGCATTCCCGATCAGGAAGTGTATGTGGGCCTCCGCCCTGAAGGATTCACCCTGGATGATAACGGACCCTTCTCCTGCCGCCTTAAGAGCATCGAGGTTATGGGACGAGATGTGTCAGTCGTCGGTTCCCACCCCGACCTTGTTTCAAACAGCTTAAGGATCATAATCCCGTCAGATGCGGGAGTCAATGAAGACCGGGAGAGAGTCCGTTTCTCACTCAGGAAAAACAAGTGCTTCATCTTCCGTAAGGATAATGAGGAAAGGATTACCCTGGAGTAAGCTATGCAGATGGTTGAAAGCGAACATAAGTGGAAGGCATGGCTCTATCTTGCTCCCGCGATAGTGCTCCTCATGGTATTTACCGTCTGGCCGATAATAAACACGGTGAGGATGGCTTTCCTTGAGAACTACTCAGGGCTTAAGGCTGTCGGCGGCATGACGTTCTCCTTCGGAATCGGGAATTTTCAGAAGGTCGTGAAGTACCAGAAGTTCCTTCAGTGCATGAAGAACACGATCCTGTTATGTGTACTGACGGTACCCATTTCCACACTTCTGGCACTCCTCATTGCAGTGTGCCTCAATTCGATAAAATTCCTTCAGAAACCTCTGCAGACTATCTTCTTCCTTCCGTATGTGACGAACAGCATCGCAATAGGAATGGTTTTTGCCGCCATGTTCAACATAGTGGGATCATTCTACGGCAGCGAGAACGAGATAATCGTGACGGCCGGCATCATAAACAACATTCTGGAAGCATTTGGTTTTGAGAAGGTTAACTGGATAAACTCAGGTTCATCGTATGCTGCGAACATCACGGTAATGACCGTATACATAGTGTGGAATGCACTTCCATTCAAGATACTTGTCCTGCTCGGCGGGCTTCAGTCGATCGATAAGCAGTACTATGATGCCGCCCGTGTTGACGGGACCTCAAGACGCAGGATCTTCCGGAAGATAACCGTTCCGCTTCTTTCCCCGATGCTTGCATATGTCATCATCACGGGATTCATCGGAGGTTTCAAGGAATACACCTCGATCGTGGGTATCTTCGGCGAGAAGATGGGACCTCCCGATGACGCGGGAAGACTCAACACGATGGTAGGCTTCATATATGATGCCCTTTCGACGAACAACCAGGGACGTGCTTCCGCCGCTGCCCTGATCCTGTTCGGCATCATCCTCATCGTAACTCTCATAAACCTCCGGGTCAGCAGAAAGAGAGTTCACTATTAAGGAGGATGCCATGGCTGATTTAACAATGCATGAAAGGGATATGGAAAAAACGAGGATGAGGCAGAGAGTCGTGGGTATATGCGTTCAGGTCCTCCTGTACGCATTCCTGCTTCTCATGGCACTCGTCGTGCTCTTTCCGTTCTACTGGATGATCATCTCCTCCTTAAAGACACTGGACGAGTACCGCATGAGCGTTCCGACCTTCTTTCCACGCAGGGTAATGTTTTCAAACTACTCCACCGCCTTCACCACGGCAAACCTTGGAAGGCTGTTCCTGAACACGATGTATGTCGGTATAGTCTCAACCCTCCTGTCGTTAGTGATAACGATCCTCTCGGCCTTTGCGTTCGCACGCCTTGAGTTCAGGGGAAAGAATGCCCTCTTCGGGGCACTGCTTGCCACCATGATGATCCCGGGAGAACTCTTCACGATAACGAACTACAGCACAGTCACGAAGCTGGGCTGGATGAATACATACACCGTACTCATAGTCCCGTTCCTGGTATCGGTGTTCTACATATACCTGCTGAGGCAGAACTTCATGCAGATCCCTGATGAACTCTACCTTGCCGCCAAGGTTGACGGCACGGGAGACTTCAAGTACCTCATGAAGGTCATGATACCGCTCTCGCTTCCGACCCTGATATCGATCACGATACTGAAGATGATGGGTGCCTGGAACAGCTACATCTGGCCCCGCCTGGTTGCCAACGACGAGAAGCACAGAATGATAACGAACGGACTGAGAAATGCGTTTACCGAAACCACCGGGGATGTGAACTATCCCGTACAGATGGCGGCAGTCGCACTTGTCTCCCTTCCGCTCTTCCTGGTGTTCGTGTTCCTGAGAAAGTACATCATGAAGGGTGTGAGCAGAAGCGGAATAAAAGGTTAATCACATAATATGAATATAAAGAGGAGCAGAAAATGAAGAAATCATTTCTTACGGCAATCATCTGCGTGCTTTGCATCACGGCAGTGTTTGCAGGAGGTTCAAAGGAAAAGGGAAAGAGTGCGGGCAGTTCCGCTTTCCAGGTTCCTGAGAACGGATATGACGGATCACCCGTCACGATCAGGTTCTACCATACCATGGGTACCAACCTCTCTGATGTCCTGAACCTTTACATTGAGGAGTTCAACAAACTCTATCCGAACATTAAGGTTGAGGCATCACAGGTCGGAAGCTACGATGATGTCAGGGACCAGATCTCAACCGAGATCACGGTAGGCGGACAGCCCAACATCGCATACTGCTATCCCGACCACGTCGCGCTTTACAATCTGGCAGGTGTCGTCGTTCCCCTCGATTCCCTCATCGACTCCGATGTAAAGGTTAAGCGTGCCGACGGCAGTGAGGAAATCCTCGGACTTACACCGGAACAGAAAGCTGACTTCATCGAAGGCTACTATGAGGAAGGCCGCCAGTTCGGTGACGGGCTCATGTATACTCTCCCCTGGTCAAAGTCTACCGAGGTTCTTTACTACAACAAGACCTTCTTTGATCAGCATGGCATCAAGGTGCCCACGACCTGGGATGAGATGGAAGCTGTCTGTGCCGAGATCAAGGCGATCGATCCCAAGTCAATTCCTCTCGGCTACGACAGTGAGGGTAACTGGTTCATCACGATGACAGAGCAGCTCGGATCAGACTATACTTCCGCAACCGAACCCCACTACCTCTTCGATAACCAGACAAACCGCGACTTCGTGAAGAAGTTCAGAAGCTGGTATCAGAAGGGTTATCTCACGACCCAGACACTCTACGGTGCATACACATCAGGTCTCTTCGTGTCCGAAACCGACGTTAAGAGCTACATGTCAATAGGTTCATCCGCAGGTGCAACCCATCAGCGCCCTGCAGCCCTTGCCGACGGAAGCTATCCTTTCGAAGTCGGAATTGCCACAATTCCCCAGGCAGATAAGAACAATCCAAAGGTAATCAGCCAGGGCCCAAGTGTCTGTATCTTCGCCAAGTCCAATCCTCAGGAAGTCATCGCATCATGGCTCTTTGTTAAGTTCATGACGACAAGCGTCGACTTCCAGGCCGAGTTCTCCATGACCAGCGGTTACGTACCCGTCCTCAAGAGTGTCGGTGAACACCCTGTATATAAGGATTTCGTTGCAAAGGCAGACGGAGGAAAGTACATCTCAGCCCTCAGTGCCAAAGTCTGTCTCTCCCAGGAGAGTGCATACTACACATCACCTGCGTTCAACGGTTCATCCACGGCCAGAAGCCAGGTTCAGACACTCTTTGCCAAGTGCCTTTCCGCATCGGACGGCGGCAATGAGGATCAGATGATTCAGAAAGCGTTCAGAGAAGCGATAGACGAGTGCGAATACCAGAACTGATAAAAAGGCTCATGATCATATCAGCTGCCCTCATCCTCCTTTCATCGTGTGCCACGGTGAAAGATGAGGAAAAGGCAGCCGTACATACTGATTACGCTTCAGTGCTTCATTTCAGCATGGGAAGTGAGACTGCAAAGTGCAGTGTCACCGTAAAGTCGTTCATCGACGGTGACACGACGCACTTCGCTGTTCCCTTCGATGTGAATGAAAGCGGGGTACTTAAGGCGCGCTACCTTGCCGTTAACACTCCGGAGTCCACCGGAAAGATAGAGGAGTGGGGAAAGCGTGCATCCATTTTCACAAAGGAAAAGCTTTCCCATGCCGAATCGATCTGGATCGAGAGCGACACTCCATCGTGGAACCTCGATTCCACCGGAACAAGGTACCTTGTCTGGGTGTGGTACAGAAATGATGCCGATGAGGAGTACAGGTGCCTTAACCTGGAACTGCTCCAGGAAGGACTTGCGCTTCCATCATCGTCCGCAAACAACCGTTACGGCTCATACTGCATGGCCGCGATCGACCAGGCAAAGAGTGAAAGGCTCTGTGTCTGGTCAGGGGAAAAAGATCCTGACTTCTTCTACGGGGACGCAGTCGAACTGACACTTCCCGAATTACGGACACATATTGCCTCATATAACGGAGTGAAGGTTGCCTTTGAGGGAAACGTCACGATAAACGGCAGCAATACCGTTTACGTCGAGGATACCGATCCTGAAACAGGGTGTACCTTTGCAATTCCCGTGTACTACGGCTTTGCCCTGAACGGGGAAGGGCTGGACATCCTTTCCGTGGGAAACCGTGTCAGGATAGTCGGTACCGTGCAGTACTATGAAGGCGGCGAAAGCTGGCAGGTATCGGGACTGAAGTACAGGCAGATGAAGCCTGATGACCCTTCAAACATCAGACTTGTCTCAAAGGATGCTGAACCGGTCTGGAGAAACATAAGCCTTGAAGAGCTCTTTAACGGAGAAGTAACGGTAGGTGAGGACTCAGTCACCCTTCCCCTGTCTGATGCACTGCTTGCATCAACGGTCACCCTTGATGACCTCCTCGTTGAGGATGTGTATGCATCAGGTGATGCTGTCATGCTTGCATGTACAGCAGATGGGTATGAAATACAGATAAGAGCGGAGAATAAAGGATTATCTCAGGCGGACATTAAAGGCCGTTCCGTGAGCGTTAAAGGCATCGCGGACAGCTGGAAGGGAACGCCTCAGATAAAGGTTTTCAGGACGGAGGACATCTTCGTCAATGATTGACAACAGGAGTGTAAAAATGAAAAAAAACCTGACAGCGGCGCTTTGTGCCCTGTTACTGCTTGCCCTGGTCATCTCATGCGCGACCACAGCCGCACCGGATGACAGTGGACTTACCAACGCAAAGAACTATCTTGCCGCAATGTACGGCACGGGATCAAAGGTGACAGCGACCGCAAGCGACTATAAGGTAGTCGACGTCGTGATGGTAAACAATGTCGCATTCCCGGTATCATGGACCGCTGATACCGATGAAGTCACTTTCAGTGATGCCGTGAACCATATGATCACGGTGGATGTCAACGAGAAGGCTTCTGAGGATGTGTACTACACACTCACGGCCACGATCACGGACAGTGCTTCAGGCAATACCTCAACAGCAGCATTTGCCCACTATATTCCTGCATTCAGGGAGTCCACATGGACCGAGTACAGAGATGCAGCTGATGACACCACACTGGTCGTCAAAGGCGTGGTCACAGGCATAATGTCCAAGACAAACGGAAACTCAAGCAACTGTCTCTACTTCCAGGATGACACTGCGGGCTACTACATTTATGCAATGGCGGATGACCCCGTGACACTCGGAATCGAGCCGGGAATGACTGTACGCGCAACAGGTCAGAAGGACACATACAGCGGTACACTGGAACTTGCAAACGCATCAGTCGAGATTCTCGATGCGGAAAAGAAGACAGTGGAGCCTGTTGACTTCACGGCACTCTATGAAAATGCTTCCTCACTCAAGGATGCATCGATTACCGGACCTCAGGCACTTTACGTCACGATTAAGGACGTGACAGTCACAACGCAGGATATATCCAGCGGCTACTACAGGTTTAAAAAGGGAGACCTTGAGTCCTACGTCAGGATTTCATCATCCGTCTGTCCGATAACAAAGGATCTCCAGAGCGAGCTTAAAAGCTCACATGCCGAGCACTTCGGCTGGGTTGCGGACGTAAGCGGCGTAATCTGTGTCTACGACGGTGCATTCTATCTTTCACCTGTTGACGGTTCATCATTCGTCTACAAGGGGCTTCCCGAGAAGAGTGATGCCGAGAAGATTGCATTCGAACTTGAGGCACTTGACCTTCCTGAAGCCATCACTGAAGATACAGTTGCCTCACTCTCATCAAAGGGCGTCAGCTATGACACCGTTGCGATAACCTGGGAAAGTGACAGCGCATGTGCCCTCGTCGATGGAGGAAAACTTTCCTTCACGCTTCCTGAGGAAGACACGGTCGTGACAATCACGGCTATTGCATCATGCGGCACTGAGACAGCTGAAAGAACCTTTACCGTCAAAGTCGATGCAGCTCCGAAGACTGTTTTCGAACCTCTCTTCGTAAGTGAACCTGAGGAGCATAAGATCTATGCCCTTGCCCTTTATCAGGGAAATACCGGCAGGAACCTTTACTTTACCGGAGAACTCAGCGGCAAGTACCTTGCAACCACCGACAAGGGTGACAAGGCGGCTCCCGTATACGCTGAAAAGACAGCTGACGGCTTAAGGCTTTACTTCATTAAGGACAGGGCAAAGAGCTACATCGAGATCGTTCCCGCTGACGGAAAGGCCACGATTCAGCTTAACAGTGAACCGACTGCGGTCTGGACGTGGAACAGCGACGTGTGCGTGCCGGTTACCAATGTTGACGGTACCGACTACTACCTCGGCTGCTACAAGACATATGAGACCATTTCCGCATCAAAGACTTCCTACATTCTTGATGATACTTCCGTTATCGGAAAGAGCCAGTTCCCCGCAACACTTGCAGAGCTTGGTATCGTGTCCGATATCCAGACAAAGGCCACGGAAGCTGCGGACGGAGAATATCTCTTCCGCGTCAACCAGAACAATGCAGGTAAAGTCCTCTATGTCACAGGTGAGATGAGCGGTAAGTATCTTGCAACCGTGATCAATCCTGCAAAGGCCGCAACCGTGACGGTTGAAAATAAGGACGGCGGTTTCACGATGAAGACGGATAATGGCTGCATTGAAATTGCCGATGTCGGCGGTAAGGCCACGATCCAGGTGAACAGTGAACCCACTGCACTCTGGAAGTGGAACAGCGATGCATGCGTTCCGGTCATGAATGTCGCAGGTACCGATTACTACCTCGGCTGCTACAAGACCTATGAGACAGTTTCCGCATCAAAGTCTTCCTACATCCTTGATGACACATCAGTCATCGATGTTTCCCAGTTCCCTGCAACGCTCTATGAGACTGAGAAGGTAACCCTTGTGAAATGCGAACTCAGTGAGGCTGTGGAAGGAATTCATAAACTCGGTCTTGAGCAGAACA
The DNA here is from genome assembly GCA_051885075.1 of Bullifex sp. Classification (GTDB taxonomy): domain Bacteria; phylum Spirochaetota; class Spirochaetia; order Sphaerochaetales; family Sphaerochaetaceae; genus Bullifex. The sequence continues at coordinate 1,090 of JBJEWN010000266.1, read as the reverse complement.
ACATCGGTAAGATGCTGTACTTCACAGGTGAGATGAATGGCAAATACCTTGCAACCTCAACAGATGTTACCAGAGCTGCCGATGTTACCTTGAAAACCGCTGACGGTGGTTTCACCCTTTCCTCAGGCAGTAAGTTCATCGAGATCGTATCCGAAGGCGGTAAGGCCACCATCAAGCTCAGTGATGAGTCATCAGTACTCTGGAACATGGATCCTGAAACAGGTGTCATGTACACCTCCGTTGATGGTACCGACTACTACCTCGGATGCTACAAGACTTACGACACGCTTTCAGCATCGAAGACCGGCTACGTGCTTGATGACACATCGGTCATCGGCGCATCCCAGTTCCCCCTCCGCCTGCTGACATTCGTTAACGCGGAATGAATTCAATGGGGCTGTGAAAACAGCCCCTTTTAAGAATATATGACAAAAGAAGATTTCATCAGAGCTGCGGAAATAATAGGAACATACGATACGGTGATCATCCACCGCCATACCCATCCCGACGGCGATGCCATCGGAAGCCAGACAGGACTTAAGCACATACTGAAGAAAGCTTTTCCTGGTATGAAGGTATACTCAGTCGGAGATGACCCGGGACGCTACGGCTTCATTACGGACAGCATGCCGGATACGGTAAGCGACAGTGAATATGAAAATGCACTTGCCATAGTCCTTGATACTTCATCACCTGACCTCATCAGTGATGAACGCTATAAATGTGCAAAGGAAAAAATGAGGTTTGACCATCATATATTCTCCTGCAGGATATGTGACCATGAGTTCACTGACAGTTCCTACGAATCATGCTGCGGCATCATCGCGGACTTTGCCAGGTACAACGGATTTGAACCTGACAGCGTGGCTGCGGAAGCACTGTACACGGGACTTGTCACTGACAGCGGACGTTTCCTGTATGACAGTGTAAGCTCCAGGACCCACGAAACCGCTGCCTGGCTTCTGGAACATGAATTTGACAGAAGCAGGATATACAGTTACCTCTACAGTGAGGATTTTGCTTCCGTCCTCAGAAAAGCAGAGTTCGTGAAGAAGATAAGGTTCACTGAAAACAGAGTTGCCTGGGTTTA
>JBJEWN010000265.1:0-2627 GCA_051885075.1 Bullifex sp. | reverse complement strand
ATCAGGTGACCAGATCACTCCATGTAATTTACAGACAGCATATGCACCATGGCCGTCTTCAGTGCATGTTACTGGTTTTTCCGCAACATCTTCAAAAAAATGCTCTACAGTAACCGTATGTCCGCAATATGTACAATTAAGTGTATAGGATCCATCCGGGTTAATGCCCCAATCATCAAAGCTATGATCTTCCGTACTAATCACAGTACCGTAGTCATCACATTTAAGAGTATGCTGAGTATCGGTTATATTTGTGTAAGATGTCTTTACATGATTATCAGGATTAAGTGGCTTTAGTGAAAGTTCTTTAATCTCATTTATTGCATCCGCATCACTGAAATAATGTTCACATCTTTTACAGTCATAGAAGGCATCATAGCCCTGCTCCGAACAAGTGGATGCTTTTTCAGGGACATATTTCAAATCATGTTTCAAAGCATCAATGATAATAATTTCAGGAGCAGATATCTTTCCTTCGGCATCACCGAAAGTCATCTGACAGTAATCACAGATGTAATATGTTGGATTTCCCGTTTCAGTACAGGTAGGTTCCTTGGCTTTTATCTCTTTGATTCCATCCCTGTGACCGAGCTTTTGAATAACAGTTTCTTCTGCGGTAGTCGGCTTTGTGCATTCTGCATCGAGGAAGTAACCATTGCAGGTCTGGCAGATATAGTGCTCTTTAACACCGTCAGCAGTACATGTTGCTGCCTTTGCACTGTTCTTAACAAGTGGGGTATGAACTATTGTTCTTTCAACTTCAGTACCCTTAATGGCTTCAGTGATACGGTCGTTCACATCGTGGGAATTCTTTATCACACCGCTGATCAGGCTGATGTCGGCTTTCACTTCAGGTTCACTGATCGACATGAATGTAACGGTACCGCCCTTAACGCTCATGGATGCACCTGATTCAAATGAGAATGCGCCATTGAGGATTGAAAGCTTATCTTCTGATGCCGTGATATTAAGCTTTGCATTCTTCTTAACATCTGCAGCAAGAGGCACAGCCCGCTGATCACTTACAATAACATCCTTAATATCAAGCGTACCTGCTGAAACCGTCAGTACTTTGGCATTGGATTTTGAGTCCGCAGGAACTATGAGATTACCGTTCGTTACGGTAAACTCCTTTCCGCCCTTAACTGACAGGAAGGAAGAGGATGCAAATTCATAGCTGAATCCTGAAAGGTCAAAGAGTATTGAACCTGTGTATGAAGCAGGTATTACGATCGAACCTCTCTGAGCTTCAGGTGTATTAGTTTTCAGAATGTCCTTCAGTAGTCTGATGGTTGAATCTTCTGTTACTGCTCTTGAAGATGCAGTGATATAGTCAACTGCTGCCTGTACCGTGGAAAAGTGCCTGCTTCCGACTGAACATACTGCATCCTCCTGTCGGAAGGCATTTTCACCGTTACAAGATATGACAGCTATAAGCAGAAGGGCTGTCACGATCAGGGATAAAACCTTTTTCATACATTTCCTCCCTTGCTGCAGAATGCATATGTGACACCAACGGAGCCTGTTGCATGAATGCTCAGTGAGTCGATAATTACGCCTGGATTGAATAATTTATCACTCTGGATTGATACTGAAGCACCGACATTGAATGTAAGGGCAAGCTGTTTTGTAAACCAGAAATCAAATCCAAGATCAGCACCGAGTGCAGGGTAGAAATAGAATCTTCCATCCCTCATTATTACGGATGCACCGGCACCGATCATGCAGTATGGTGCAATTCCCCTTTCATCATATGTTCCGAAACGAATTTTTATCTGTGGATCATATTCAATGATGTTTCTGACACCGAGTTTATAGAAAGATACTTCATTATCGATTGTTATACCGCTGGCATTTCTGATCGGCAAGAAAACAGATAGCTTACCGCCGAAAGCCAGCCCTGATCTCACTGCACTCTTTCTCGCTGTGAAATAAACATCTTCAAATACTGCTGATCCAAGAAGTGATAACTGCATTTTCCTGGGCTGTCTCACTGGCTGTTTCTCTGCAACGATTATTCCCTTTTCCGCACCTTCAATCCATTCAGTACCATCTGCCGTGGACTCAGCTCTGAACGTCCTCAGTTTGTTAGCCTGAAACGTATCATAATATTCAGTATTGTCTGTAGTAAGGAACAGCCAGTCTTTACTATCAATGCTGTACCTGATCATACGTGCACCGGGAACCGGGTTCCATTTCCATACAAGATTGTATGTATCTTCCGCACCCGGATCCGTCACCACAAGCTTTGCATCAAGGCCTTGAGTCCACTCAGTACCATCTTCCGACACTTCAAAAATTACTGTTGTGTTTTTGCTGTAAACCTTGGAGAGAACAGGTTCTCCATCTGAAGGAAGATCAGTCCATTTTCCGTTGCCGATTCTGTAACGGACTATATTTTCATTCTGAAAAAACTCTCCCGGAGCCCACTCAATATAGTATGTTCCCGCTGACAGCGTGAACAAGGATAACATCATTATGATAAGTGTGACGTATACTTTTCTTGAGAACACACTCATACAGATCCCTCCCCACGTACAATTCTGTTCTCCGGAAAATGCATGCGGATCAGTATGCCCGCCAATACCCCCCCCCCCGGTATACTTATTATTAGTTAGCATAGGATT
>JBJEWN010000264.1:0-11284 GCA_051885075.1 Bullifex sp. | reverse complement strand
ACTTTCATCTTGTCAAGATGGATACAGACTTTTTTTCGTGCGGTCGTCCTACAGGAAGGGGCAAAACCCTTGAGCAACCACTGTTTTTTAAATTATTATCTCTTCATCACACATTTTTTTATGGAGGCTTTATCATGGAAGCAGTATGCCTTGACCTTGAAGGAGTGCTTGTACCTGAAATCTGGATTGCCTTTGCTGAGAAGACAGGAATCGAACGTCTCAGACTGACCACGCGTGACATCCCTGATTACCACGTCCTGATGCAGGGAAGAATGGATATTTTACGTGAGCATGGTCTGACCCTTAAGGACATTCAGGATGTCATCGCCACCATTAAACCGCTTGATGGTGCGAAGGAATTCCTCGATAAGCTGCGCTCCATAACACAGGTAATAATCCTTTCCGACACCTTTACTGAATTCGCTTCTCCCCTTATGAAGCAGCTCGGATGGCCCACCATTTTCTGTAACAGCCTTGAACTTGATGAGAAAGGCATGCTTAAAGGCATTCGCATGAGGCAGGAGGACGGAAAGAGAAAGGCAATAGAGGCCCTGAGAAGCATCGGCTTCAGAACATTTGCGGCAGGTGACAGTTACAATGACCTCAATATGATAAAGACCGCAGATGCGGGCTGCCTCTTCCGCGCGCCTGAAAACATTCTGAAGGAATACCCCGATCTTGCCCTTCACACCACGTATGAAGGTTTTTACGGGGAAATCGAGAAGTTCGTGAATAATGGCTGAGAGGAAAAGTGCCGCCAGCGGTATCTGGGCATCCGTCATATTTCTCATTGCGGGAATGAGCCTGGGGTTTGCCTTCCTGTCATTTGCCTGGGACGGAAGCATATGGATAAAGGTGCTCTTCGGTGCATTGTATCTTTTCACTGTTTTCATGGTGATAAGGTCCACGTCCCGGGTGGTGAAAGCCATCAGGAGTGAGGAGGAAAAGAAGAATGGAAGAATACAGAAGCCGTAAGTGCGTCGTGTTCCTCTCCGATTTCGGTACTGTCGACGGTGCCGTCAGTGCGATGCACGCGGTTGCCGATGAGGTTGATGAAACGCTCCGGCTTGAGGATCTCACCCATGAAATCCCGCAGTTCAATATCTGGGAAGCAAGTTACCGCCTCATTCAGGCGCTGACCTACTGGAAGAAGGGGACCGTATTCGTCTGTGTCGTCGATCCCGGAGTCGGCTCTGACAGGAAAAGCGTGGTGGCACTGACGAATAGCGGGCACTTCATCGTGACTCCCGATAACGGAACGCTTACCCACGTGGCAGCGGAAATCGGGATAGTGGCACTGCGTGAAATAGAGGAGGCTTCAAACCGCCTGAAAAACTCACAGGCAAGCTACACTTTCCATGGCCGGGATGTATATGCATATACTGCTGCCAGGCTTGCCGGCGGTATGATAGGCTTTGAGGATGTGGGACCTGAGCTCGATCCTTCATCGGCAGTGAAGCTTGATCTTATTCCCGCATCGATTGAAAACGGGGAAGTCTCAGGCAACATCGACATACTCGATGTCCGTTACGGTTCACTCTGGAGCAATATTCCGCAGAATCTCATTCATGAGGCCGGAATAGTTTACGGAGACCTCATCGACGTGAAGATCAGTTACAGGGGATGCATCGTGTTCGGCTGTCCCCTGCGGTTCTGCCGGAACTTCACCGAGGTGTCCATGGGAGAACCGCTCGTGTACATAAACAGTCTCCTGAATGTGGGCATTGCCCTCAATCAGGGAAACTTCGCCGAGGCCTGGCACATCAGGACAGGTGAAGGATGGAAGATAAAACTCAAGAAGCACTGAATCCCCGGTTAAAGGGAAAGGAGTAAAAAATGACAAAGAAATCACCAATCACAGTGTTTGTCGCAATCGGTATCGGAGCCGCGCTTTTCTTCGTGCTCGGCCGCTTTGTTGCAATCCCAAGTCCGGTGCCCAACACCAATATCTCACTGCAGTACGGTCTGCTTGCCTTCATGGCAGCCCTTTTCGGACCTCTGGCAGGTGCGCTCATCGCATTCATCGGACATGCCCTCATCGACTTCTCCTATGGCTGGGGCGTGTGGTGGAGCTGGGTAATCGCATCAGCTGTCGCAGGCCTCCTCATGGGATTTTTCACAAAGAAGATCAACCTTGAGAAGAACTTCGGGAAAAAGGAAATCATCACATTCAACGTTTCCCAGGTAATCGCTCATCTGGTGGCATGGGGTGTTGTTGCACCTGTCCTTGACATCCTCATCTACGCTGAGCCTGCAAACAAGGTATTCCTGCAGGGTCTTGTCGGCGGTGTCGCAAACATCGTTACCACGGCAATTGTCGGAACCCTGCTTGCATTTGCATACAATGCGGCAAAGCCGAAGGCAGGAAGCCTCAGAAAGGAAAACTGAAAAGTCAGGGGAGCTCCGGCTCCCCGATGTCTTACATGGGGAGGCAGAGGATGGATGATGCCATAATCGAATTCAGGAATTTCTCATTCCGTTATGACAGTCAGGCAGAGAACACGCTCAGTGATATAAACCTGAAGATAGGAAAAGGTGAAAAGGTCCTGATATGCGGACCGTCAGGGTGCGGTAAATCCACTCTGTCCCACTGCATGAACGGCCTCATTCCCGCTTCCTACCCAGGAGAGGCGACTGGAGAACTGATCATCGGAGGAAAAAGTTTCCGTGACCACACGATCTTCTCCCTTTCCCGGATCACAGGCACCGTCCTTCAGGATTCCGACGGGCAGTTCATAGGACTTACCGTAGGCGAGGACATTGCCTTTGCCCTTGAAAATGACTGCATTCCTCCCGAAGAGATGAAAAGGAAGGTTAACCTTGCAGCAGAGAAAGTCGGAATAGGGAAATTCCTTTCACATGCACCCCATGAACTCTCGGGCGGACAGAAACAGAGGGTTTCGCTGGCAGGCGTGATGGTGGATGATGTTTCCCTCTTCCTCTTTGACGAGCCGCTTGCCAACCTTGATCCCGCAACGGGAAAGACCACTATGGAGCTCATTGACCGGATACATGAATCCACAGACTCTGCCGTGGTAATTATCGAACACCGCATCGAAGACGTGCTTCACCGCCCTGTCGACAGGATAGTGCTGATGGACGAAGGGCGCATCGTCGCGAGCATGAGCCCGGATGAACTTCTTTCATCCGACCTGCTGAGAAAGTGCGGTATCAGGGAGCCGCTTTACGTGACGGCACTTAAGTATGCCGGTGTGTCCCTGAGACCTGACATGACCCCGGGCATGATCGAAACCCTGAAGCTCAGTGAGAGTGACAGGGAAAAGGTCAGGTCATGGTATGAGAACACGATCCTTCCTCCTGAGGGGGAAAAGGAAGAAGTTCTCCTGAAAGCGGAAAACATCTCATTTCACTACGATAACGGACATGAGGCACTTAAGGATGTGAGCCTCACGGTCAGGCGGGGTGAGATGATGAGCATAGTGGGAAAAAACGGTGCGGGAAAGTCCACGTTTTCAAAGGTCATCTGCGGCTTTGAACATCCTCAGAAGGGTGTGCTGACCCTGTCCGGGGAAGATCTTTCCGGACTTTCCATTAAGGAGCGTGCCGAGCGCATCGGTTATGTGATGCAGAATCCGAATCAGATGCTGACAAAGCCGATGATAAGGGATGAGGTAGCACTGGGACTCAGGCTCAGGGGAAAACTGAGTGAGGAGGAAATTCAGAAGCGGACCGATGATGTTCTGAAAGTGTGTTCCCTTTATGAAATGCGCTCCTGGCCCGTAAGCGCGCTTTCATACGGTCAGAAGAAAAGGGTCACAATAGCATCCATTCTGGCGATGCAGCCGGAGATAATAATCCTGGATGAACCCACTGCGGGACAGGATTTCCGACGGTACACCGAGATCATGGAGTTCCTGAAGAGGCTCAACGGAATGGGAACCACGATAATACTCATAACCCATGACATGCACCTCATGCTTGAATACACCCGCCGTGCAGTCGTATTCACCGATGGCCGCGTGATCGCAGACGCACGGTGCGAGGATATCCTGACTTCAGACACCCTGACTGAAAAGGCAAGTCTGAAGCGCACATCGCTATCTTCCCTTGCTGAGCTCTGCTCTCTGGACAGCAACGGATTCGTGAGACGTTTCATTGAACATGACAGGAGGGTCCGCGCCTGATGAACGGCATTTTCAACTACATTGACAGGAAATCACCGATACACAGACTAACGGGAGCGACGAAACTCATCGTCCTTATCCTCTGGTCACTGGCTGCAATGACCACATTTGACACCAGGTTCCTTGCAGTCCTTCCATGCATCGCCCTCATTCTCTTTTTCATTTCCGGAATTCGTCTGTCAGATGTGAAGTTCCTCCTTTGGTTCACCTTTGCATTCATGGTGCTGAACAACGTCCTCATATTCCTCTTTTCACCGGAGCACGGTGTTTCGATTTACGGGGCGCGCACCGTGCTGTGGAAGGGAATCGGAAGGTGGACCGTTACAGCGGAGCAGCTCTTTTACCACCTCAATGTGGTGCTTAAGTATCTGGCGACAATTCCTCTTGTGATACTCTTCGTTTCCACAACCGACCCAAGTGAGTTCGCTTCGTCCTTGAACAGGATCGGAATAAGCTACAGGGCCGCATACTCCGTATCCCTTGCTCTGAGATATATTCCTGACATCCAGAGGGAGTTCAGGGAGATATCACTCTCCCAGCAGGCAAGGGGGCTTGAGATGGCTTCGAAGAAGCAGAGCCTGATAAAACGGCTGAAGAATGCCGCGTCAATGCTTTTTCCTCTGATAATCTCATCAATGGACCGCATAGAGGTAATTGCAAACGCAATGGAACTGCGCGGTTTCGGAAAGAACCGTAAGAGGACATGGTATTCATCACGCCCTTTCAGGGCCGCGGACTGGGCCGCATGCGGCTTCTCCGCAGTCCTGATGGTAATTTCCTTATTGCTTAACTTCATAAACGGAGGGCGTTACTTCAATCCCTTCAGCTGAGAAGAGCCTTAAGACGTGAAACCTTTTCCTCTGAAACCTGTTCCCAGGTGGATGACGGATTCATGAAATGTCCCGTTGCGGAGAGTTTTCCGTAACATGGCTCTGTGAGTCTGAACTCCCTGATTATTCCCCTTGGGGAAAGATCCCAGTTCTCTCGGATGAATGAAGTCAGAACGTCCTCTCCGATCTTACCTGTGCCGAAGGTATCGACATGCACTGATACCGGGTCCTTTACTCCGATGGCATATGCCAGCTGGATCTCGCACCGGGATGCAGCCCCTGATGCAACAATCGTTTTGGCCGCATTCCTTGCTGCGTAAGCCGCACTCCTGTCAACTTTTGTTGCATCCTTTCCGCTGAAGGCACCGCCCCCGTGGTGGGCATATCCGCCGTAGGTATCCGCTATGATCTTCCTTCCGGTCAGGCCTGTGTCGGCAGCAGGTCCTCCAAGCACGAAACGGCCTGTCGGGTTGATGTAATACTTTGTTTCATCATCGAGCAGTGAGGATGGAATGATCTTCCTGATGACTTTCTCCAGAAGATCTTTCCTGAGAGTCTCTGTGTCAATGTCTTCATCGTGCTGGGCAGACAGAACCACGGTGTCAACGCGCGTTATCCTTCCGTTATCGTACTGAACCGTGACCTGAGATTTACCGTCTGGTCTGAGATACGGGATTTCACCGCTTACCCTGGCTTCGGTAAGGGATGATGTGAGGCGGTGCGCCAGAGTGAAGGCAAGGGGAAGATACTCTTCGGTTTCATCTGATGCGTAACCGAACATCATGCCCTGGTCTCCCGCTCCCTCGCGGTCAACTCCGAGTGCTATGTCCGGACTCTGGGTATGGATTGTGACGATTACCTTTGTTCTGTCGGTGAAGAGATACTCATCCTTCGTATATCCGATATCCGCAATCGTCTTTCTGATGATTGCTTCGTAATCAACGGCAGCCTTTGTGGTGACTTCACCCATGACATGCACGAAATCGGTACAGCATGTCGTCTCGATCGCGGCTCTTGAGGATGGATCTGATGATAAAAGTGCGTCCAGAAGTGCATCTGAAATCTGGTCGCACACCTTGTCCGGATGTCCTTCCGTAACGGACTCCGATGAGAAAAATGTTCTCATATGTGCTCCTGAATATTAAGTCACGAAGCGCTTCTGGTCCACTCCGTGCCATGCAAATGTACAATGCCTGACAACTATAGTCAATAGACAAAAAATTGGTTTTTTCCTTGGGCGACACTTGACAATGGGAAAAAATGAAGTATATTCACTTTATGTTTATATCTTCAGGAGGTGTACGATGGCTAATGAATTTACTCAGGAGATGAAAACACTGCTGCTGAATGAAAGAGCCGAACTTATCGCCAGAATGCAGGGTGATAACGCGAAGTTCAAGACTGAAGCGGCTACCGGCAGAGGTGACAGCGTTGATCTGGCAAGTGATGAAGGCGCGTTCAAGAAGATGGAAGCCCTCAATGCCATGGACGCAAAGAGACTGACTGCCATTGAGAATGCCCTTAAGAGAATCAGTGAAAACCGTTATGGAATATGCCTGAAGTGCGGTAAGAAGATTCCGGAGGACAGGCTCAGGGCCATGCCTTCCGCAGTTCTCTGCATCGACTGCAAGACAGCTGAGGAAAAAAGGTCCAGATAATCATTCAAATCGAGAATAAAGCACCCGATCGGGTGCTTTTCTCACAGATAAGGATTGTACTTCTTTTCATGGCCGAGCGTTGTGGACGCTCCGTGTCCGGGAAAGACCGAAGTATCGTCGGGAAGCTGTTTCAGTCGTGAGAGGGAAGTGCATATGTCGCTGTATGAACCTCCCGGCATGTCAGTTCTGCCAATACTGCCCCTGAAGAGGGTGTCACCGGTGAAATTGACTTTCTCTTCTTCTGACCGGAGACAGATCGAACCTTTCGTGTGTCCCGGAGTTGCCATGACCGTAAAACCGGCTATGGTGTCCCCATCTTTCAGGAGGATGTCGGCAGCAGGTACGGGAAGAAGGGAAGTCATCCTGCCGTAAAACAGTCCTGTGTCGAAGAGTGCAATATCTCCCCTGATCCTCTCTCCTCCGTCGGAAAGATAGACGCTGTCTTTCTCCGATATTGCTATCTTCATTTCAGGGTATTCTGCCTTAAGTTTTCCGAGAGCCAGCACATGATCGAAGTGCCCATGGGTGAGTATGACAAGACCGGGAGTGATTTCCCGGTCTTTCAGTACGCTGATGATTTTCTCCGCTTCAGCCGGAGCATCGATCAGAGTGATGCCTCTGTCACTTTCAGCAATGTATGCAGAGGTTGCGAAGGCACCTATCGTCATCGGTGTGATCTTCATCACTCAGCACTCTCTGCCTGAGGCTCTTCCGCCTGCTTCGGCTCTGCTTCCTTCTTCTCCCTGTTCGAGATGTTGATCTGGACCGTACGTCCCCTGATGACCTTTCCGAGAAGGCTTTCGATTGCCTTGTTGCAGTTTTCCTCACTCATTGAAACAAATGAATATTTGTCATGGACCCTTACCATGTAGATGTCATCCCTGGTGATGCCTGTATCGGCACAGATAAGCTCAACCAGATCCTTTGCATAGATCCTGCCCATTTTTCCGAGGTTGATGTAAAGGGTCTTTGCTCCTTCTGGAAGTACCTTGGGCTGCTTTCTGGGTGCGGGAGCGGAATCCTGAGCTGCGGCAGCATTTTCCGCGGCAGCAGCGACCTGTTCCTTCTGAACGGGCTTCGCTTCCTTCCTGAACTCCTTCTTAGGAGCTCTTTCAGGCCTTTCCTTCCTCTGCGGTTTTCTGGTGAGTTCCCTGAGGAGGTAAGCTGAGAAATAACCTCTGAGCATGAAGGGAACATTCTTCTTGATAAGTTTCCTGAGGACGTCAAGCTCCTCGGGATTGCTGTCTGTCCTGACGCCTGCTGCCATTTCCTTAATCTTTGCGGCAAGTCCTTCAAGATCCAGCTCCATCTCTTTTTCCATTTTTAAAACTCCTACATGTGCATCATGCGGCCAACATGTTTTATTATGATGAAATTTCAGGAAGCGGATTGTCAAAAATAGTAAATGCAATCATACCGGGCAAAAATGCCTCTATCAGGATACTTCGACAGGCACTGTTTTGTCAATTTGGAACTGAAGTTAGGCAAAGATCTGAGAAGGCTTTGTCAAAGAGGGAAAAAATGTCCTGAAAAGATTAAGTGTGTGCATTTATCTGCATTCTTTAAAATAAATAAGGAATTGTAAGCATACCTGATCAATGCAGTTGGTTCCTTGGGTGAATATGTGATTTTATCCGGTCGATGTTGGCTATCTTACCATTTCTCTGATATAATTCCCGATGTATGCAGAACGTACTTTCAGAGATAGAAGCCGCGGAAAAACGAATTGAGTCCTCTTATCAGGACCTGAGGAATTTTGCCTTCTCTCTCTGTGACGGCGTGATGAAGGAAGGGACAGGTTCGGGTATAATAATAGCTCCCACGCTGAGAAATGCGGTAAAAGCGGCCATGGCTGAGAAGCAGAGTGCCGAAGAGGCTCTCAGAAACCGATGCAGTGACATAGACTCTCTCGAATCCTCAAAGGTAAGGGTAAGTGATCTTAAGCAGCGGCTTGACAGCAGCACTGAGAGGATCAGGGAAATAAAGCGTGTGTTCGGTGCAATCGCGCTTGAGCGTGCGGAAGCATCCGATGCGGATCCTAAGGTTAAGACCGTTCTTCAGCCGTATACCGACGCTTGCAGGGCCCGGGCTGAAAAGAAGAATTCATCCAATGTATTTGTCCGTTTCACTGCAGGCGTCAGCGATTCGCTTCTGAAGTCCAGGCGTGAGCGTGAGTTCATTGCCGTCTTTGACACTCTTGAAAATGCCAGACTTCTCAAAGCAGTCAGAAGCCCGAGGGCAGAGGCACTTCTACAGGAATACCAGAAACTGAAGAAGAAGGAAGAGACGATAAAGAAACGCCTCAGAAGGCGGGAAAGTGAAGTTGAGAATCTGGAAAGCAGCGGTCAGGAGGACAGTGTCCGAACTCTTGAGGAAAGGTTAAGGGATGCAGGTAACAACTATGAGGAAGCATGCATAAACTACGGCCTGTTTCTTTTTGACAACGGACAGAAGTGGATTAACGAAAAGACATCCGACAGGATCCTGGACATGATAAGCCAGATGCTGCAGACACAGCGCTACATTGAATCACAGCAGGAGTACATCAGAAAGTGCCGTGCACACCTTGTTCAGGATGACTACTCCGCGATAATAGCCCAGAATGAGAAGAAGATCGCATCGCTCAGAAAGGAAATAGAACGCATCGAGCAGCAGATTTCCGACATTGAGAATGAAAACGCACTGATAAGGGGCAGAATCAGGAAGCTGGGAGCTGAAGATGAGTGAAAACAGCTTCAAGGTACCTGCAAAAACTCCAAGGCCCGTGAAGCAGGCGGAGGAAAAGGCGGATGTGAAAAAGAAGGCTGCGGCAGAGCGTAAGACACCTTCCCCTGCAGGTAAGAATGGTTCCCGTAAAAAGAATGATGCTCCCGCAGCCAATAAGGAGCTTTCAGGAAATACTTCCTCACACGCAAAGCCCGCCGGGCCGAAAAAGCTTAAAGGCAGTGATCTCAGTTTTTCAAAGCAGGAGCTTCCAAGCCTTCCGTCCCTCGCAAACATGACCCGTGATGAACGTATCGCGGCGCTTTCGGGAGAAAAGAAGAAAAAGAGTTCCTCCGATGGTAAGCCCGGGAAAAGCGAAAGATCTGAAATAACACAGATCAGGGAAAGCGTAAGAAAGCAGAAACCTGCCGGGAAAAGGGAACCTGTGGAAGTTCATGAGGCTCCTCCCGTTAAGAAGGACAGATCAGTATTCCTTACACTCGCTTTTGTGATTCTCGTGTTCATTCTCATTATCCTTATCGTGGTCCTGCTTAAAAGAAGAACCACAGGGGAACAAGATACCGTAACGCAGCTCATTCCCAATGAAGCATCCGTTTTCTTAAGCATTTCATCAGGAATGGGAGCCTCTCAGGTGGCAGGGCAGATTCCTGAGGGTGAAAGGGAAGCTTTTCTTTCCTTTCTGGACGAAAACGGCCTTGCCTCCTCAATTCAGACAGGAGAATTCTCATTTCCGGCAGGAACAGGCGGCGGGGAAATTGCCCGGATCATCACATATAAGGAGAAATTAAGGACTTTTACCGTTTATGCCGGATATACACTCTCCGATATCGATCAGGCTCTGTCGAACAGAGGATTTGCCGCCCCGGGGGAGTTTCTGAAGGCTGCGGGGGAATATGGCCTCCAGCATGGTCTTTCCTTCACTGAAGGTTATTTTCTGGCAGGTAATTATACCTTCAGGGGTATTCAGGAACTGCTTGATGAGATGCATGAAGGCCTTCTTGATGTGCTGAGAAGCAATGCGGAGGCAGTGATGGAAAGCGGACGCTCGGTTGATGATATTGTGAAAACAGCCTCGATCATCAACAGGGAAAGTCAGGACAGTGAGCAGCTGAGGATCATTGCACGCATAGTGCTGAACCGCCTGGACGTAGGAATGCCGATCGGGGTCGATGCAACCACAAGGTATGAGACCGGAAACTGGACATCCCCGATTGCCCGGAGTACCTATGAAAAGGACACTCCTTACAATACCAGACGGAAGCCCGGTCTTCCCCCGTCCGGGATAGGATGCCCGGGAGAGGATGCGCTTCTGGCCGTGCTCTTCCCCGCATCGACCGATGATCTCTATTACTTGCACGACAGAGAAGGGAAATTATATACTTCAGCCAGCTATGAGGAACATCTTCTCACTTATGAAAAAGTACATCAGATATAATCTTCATACACACTCTTTCTATTGCGGCCATGGCTCCGGAAAGCTTTCGGAATACCGCGATGAAGCATTGCAGCTTTCTCTTGAACTGCTGGGTTTTTCCGAGCACTGCCCGCTTCCGGACAGGCGGTTTTCCAAGTCCCGTATGGATAACTCCATGATGGTCGTCTATGAAGCTGACAGCAGGGCACAGGACTCATCCGATATTAAGGTCCTCACCGGATATGAGTGTGACTGGAGTCCATGCTACCGCTCATATTATGAGGATCTTCTTGAATCGGGCAGGGCTGATTACCTCATTACCGGAACGCACTTCGTGCAGTCCCCAGATGGTCATTTCCGCTCCGTGTTCAATCCGGGACTCGGTGCCGGGGATCTTGCTGAATATGGAAAGACTGTGATCGGTGCGATGGAATCGGGACTCTTTTCCTTCGTTGCTCATCCGGATCTCTTCATGGGCTCATACAGGAAATGGGATGAAAATGCCAGATCCCT
>JBJEWN010000263.1:0-2645 GCA_051885075.1 Bullifex sp. | reverse complement strand
TCAGGAGCAGAAGGCAAAGCGTAACCTCATACAGAAACTGGAAAAGGAAAGCGATGCACTTCTGATGCTGTGTGATGAACTGAGGGAGAAAATAGCTTTTCTTGACGGCGAGATGGCAAAACCCGAGGTTTACTCCGATGCGATTAAAATCACATCCCTTGTGGCTGAAAAGGAAAAGACGGAAGCGCTTCTGGAGGAAAAGGAAGGTGAGTGGTTTGAGCTTTCGGAAAGAATTGAGAGAGAAAAGGAGGCACTTTCATGCTGAAGCGCCCCGAAACGGATCCCTCTCTCATAAGAAGACTCAATGCAAAACTCAGTAAGGCAGTTCTTGCAAGCCAGAGTCCGAACCGGAGGGAGCTTCTGGAATCACTGGGGCTTGAGGTCATAACAAGGCCACAGGACATAAATGAGATGTGCGGCCTCACGGATCCGGAGGAAGTCGTGAAAACCCTTTCACGCCTGAAAATGGACAGCTACCTTTCCTCTTCCCTCTTTGATGAGACACTTACCGCCATTTCACTGGACACACTGGTTCTCTTTGAAAACAGACTGCTCGGAAAACCTCAGTCGGAGGAAGAGGCGGCAGCGTTCCTTAAGGAATTCTCAGGAAAAACACAGCTCGTGCTCACAGGCATGAGCATTTATGTTCCGGGACATGACATAATAACCATCTCTGATACATCGGAGGTTGTATTTGAAAAACTTGATGATGAAACTGTTAAGCGGTATCTCTCCACAGGCGAGTGGCGCGGTGCGGCAGGAGGATACAGGATACAGAAGAACGGTTTCAGGCTTGTTGAGTCAATCAAGGGAAGCTGGACAAACGTCATCGGCTTCCCTCTGGAAGCATTCGTGAAAACACTTGAGGAGCTTTAACCGATAAGCTCCTCATAGTGTTCCCGCCCGAGCGTCAGGATTTTTGTGATGTGGTCATCGTTGAGGCGGTAGAAAATGCTCCTGCCTTCCTTCCTGAACCTAACCAGGCGTGATGAGCGCAGCGTCTTCAGCTGCTGTGAAATGGCACTCTGGTTCATTTCAAGGCGTTCGGCGATCTGGTTGACGCTGCACTCCCCCTCATTTAAAAGAAAGAGAATCTTCAGTCTTGTGGGATCGGCAAAGACCTTGAAGAAATCGGCAATGTCGATAAGTTCCTCTTCAAGTACAAAATCTGTCATGAAATGATAATATTCCATTGTTCCCGTTTTGTGCTATACAAAATGTTTATATTTTTCTATCATCGGGACATGAAAAAGAAAACAGGATTCATCGGACTCGGAGTCATGGGAAAGAGCATGTGTTCCCATCTCATGAAAGCGGGATACCCGCTTTACGTCTACAACAGAACGAAGGAAAAGGCAGATGCGCTCATTGAAGAAGGTGCCATCTGGTGTGACAGCCCTAAGGAAGTTGCTTCAGCATGCGATGTCGTCTTCACAATCGTCGGTTTTCCCAAGGATGTCGAGGAAGTATACCTTGGTGAAAACGGCATAAAGGCAGGTCTCCACGCGGGGTTGATTCTCTGTGACATGACGACAACAAAACCATCCCTGATGACCAGGATCGCGGAGGAAGTCAGGCCATACGGTGTTTCATTTGCCGATGCACCGGTATCTGGAGGAGATGTGGGAGCCAGGAACGCAACGCTTTCCTTCATGGTCGGTTCGGATGATGAAACCTTTGAAAACCTTCACCCCTACTTTGAGGTAATGGGTAAGACGATCAACCATAACGGACCGGTGGGTGCCGGACAGCACACCAAGATGTGCAACCAGATCACGATCGCGGGAACGATGATCGGAGTGAGCGAGGCCCTCGTTTACGGCGCAAAGGCCCATCTCGACCTCGAGACCATGCTTGCGACCATAAGCAGGGGTGCGGCCGGATGCTGGACGCTTGACAACCTTGCACCCCGCGTACTGAAGGGCAATTTCGATCCCGGCTTCATGATCGAGCACTTCGTGAAGGACATGAAGATCGCGCTTGAGGAAGCTGACCGCATGGGACTTGCCCTTCCCGGACTTTCACTTGTAAAGGAGCTTTACACGGCTCTCATTTCCCAGGGCTGCGGCAGATGCGGTACCCAGGCACTGGTGAAGGCGCTGGAAAGTCTGACAGGAGAAAAACTATTCTGAAACATTCAGGAGGCTTACTATGATAAGAGAAGATGAGAGAGCCCGCCTGATACTCCCTGACGGCAGGGATATCAGTCTCGGTGTCATCACGGATACGATGGGACACAAAAGTCTCGACATCGCATCGCTGAGGAAGGATACAGGCTACATCACCTATGATCCAGGCTTCATCAACACCGGTTCATGCATGTCATCAATCTGCTACATCGACGGTGAGAAGGGTATCCTCCGCTACAGGGGCTATGATATCGCCGATCTCGTCGCGAACTGCGACTTCATCGAGGTTGCA
Source organism: Bullifex sp. (assembly GCA_051885075.1). GTDB lineage: Bacteria > Spirochaetota > Spirochaetia > Sphaerochaetales > Sphaerochaetaceae > Bullifex. The sequence continues at coordinate 224 of JBJEWN010000263.1, read as the reverse complement.
TACCTGCTCATCAAGGGGGTGCTCCCAACTCCTGAGGAAAGAAGCAACTACGCAATGCTGCTGAACAAGCATTCGATGCTTCATACGGACATGAGGAACTTCTTCCGTGCATATCCCCACGATGCCCACCCGATGGCAATCCTGGCAAGCATGGTTGCCTCCCTTTCCGCATTCTATCCGGAGATGGAGGAAAAGGATCCTGAGGACAACATCGACCTTACCGT
>JBJEWN010000262.1:0-11336 GCA_051885075.1 Bullifex sp. | reverse complement strand
TCTTCCGTTACTTCAGGTTCTTCCGTTACTTCAGGTTCTTCCGTTACTTCAGGTTTTTCTGTTACTTCGGGTTCATCAGCCCCGATTACAATGGCTTCACCGTCATCTTCCGTGCAGTTTTCAGTATTATCGTCCGGAACTGAGACATTATATTCATGTACTTCCGCAATCGGAAGTGCATCGCCATCTGATGTAGCGATACCATCTTCCTTTTGAAGAAGTTCGGTTTCTTCTTCCTCTTCGTTTAAAGATTCTTCCTCACACCTTTCTCCGCTGACTTCGGATGGCTGAAGACCTGTCTGTGTTTCCTCCGGTTCTTCGGTTACTTCATCAAGGGTTTCTTCCTCTGATGAACCGTCTTCTTCCTGAAGAAGTTCGGTATCATCATCGATTTCATCCAGGGATTCTTCTTCAGTCTTTTCAGGGGATGGAACATAGACAGCGTCCCAGTTGGGTTCTGTAGGACTCTTCGGATCAAAGAGCGTCATCTGGTCATCGTAGTCATCCTCGTAAAGAATCGATGACACGGGATCGCTTTCAGGAGGAAGTTCAGTTTCAGGCTCTTCCGTTTCCTCAGAGTAATAATCGTCTTCGTCGATGTCGGCAAGTTCATCATCGGAGAGAGTCGGAAGGCTTTCTGCCCGCTCTTCCTCATTTTCATCTTCGAACTCATCGGTTTCAAGTTCATCGAGTTCCTCAACGATGGCACTGTTCTTCATTTCCTCCGGAAGTTCGTACTTTTCCTCCAGTTTTTTCAGTTCCTCACTGCTTATGGGTGTGTACTCACTTTCACTGGCTTCCTCTTCCTTTGAGAACTTTGCCTCCAGCTCAGCAGCCTTCTCATCATCATCCTCACTGTCATATTCAAACTCGACCTCAGAGGAAAGGGGTTCTATTTCTTCGTGCGGAGCCTCTTCATGGATGAAGTCATCATCGATGACATCGGAAAACTCCTCAAGAACACCTGCTTCCAGGCTGAAGGGTCCGAGCAGTTTTCTGAAGAATTCCTTTGTGAGCTGCTCGGAGGAAGCGGTTTTTATGATTTCGGAAAGGGAAATGGAGAATGAGTGATCATCACGTTCGGTAAGTGCATCGAAACCGTCAGGATACACGACCAGTCTGGTATGTCCCTTCTGCGGTTTTCTGGCAAGTTCCTCCTCCACCTGTACTTTATTCTTCTCGAACAGCTCAGGATGGTTCATGAAGTCGGACCAGTGAAGCGTCGGCAGCAGGGAAATGTCAAATCTGTTACCCCTCCACTGGTAAACATCGACACTGTCGGTTTCATTGAAGAGACGAAGCACGTAGGTCTGGAAGAATTTCTGCAGCTTGTCATTCCTGATAAGACCGGAATTCCTGAATGCAACCGGCAGGGACGAAAAAAGCGTTCTGCCAGTGAAGCAGTAGAAACGGTCCCCGAAGCGTAGGAACGGCTTCACGGTCGCCGGCAGGAACCCTGCTTCAAGGAAGTCGCCGTCATATGATGAAACCGATGCTGAAAACAGTTTCAGTGCGGAAGTACTCAGAAGGGACACCCTCTCAACTTCAAAGAGATCAAAGTCATCACGTTTGTGTCTCAGATCATCAAGGCGGTATGAGTATCCGCCTTCCCTGATGACACGGCTCATGAGCTCCTTATCGCTCCTTTCAGGCTCCTTTTCCTTAAGGGCCTTTACCTTTGCATCAATTTCCTCATGGATGAGCCTGCTGTCTTCAGAAAGTTTTGAAATGCCGCTGCGGCCGTTTTCACAGATTTTCTTCAGCTCTTCAACGACAAAGGAAGCATCAGATCCCGTAAGCTCCTTTATCTTATCCTCATCACCTGCAAAGATGGACTCGGAATACAGGATGTTGGATCTTAAATTTTCATCATCAAGACAGGGAAAGAAAAACTGAGAGAGTATGGAATCACGGTATGATGCATAGTGATCACTTCTGATAATGCCTTCGTGAACGGCACTGACTGCAGTGTTCTCGATATACCATAAAAGGCGCTTTGCGGCATCATCTGAGAGATTTTTCAGTCTGTTCCAGTCCTTCTGCTTCACATCCCTGTTTGCGGAAAAACCGCGCTCTGAAAAGAAAACGGAAGACTGTACGACGGACTGCAGGAGCAAAGGGAGGAATGAGGCCCCGAAAGCACTCATTTCATCGCTTCTGGTGTGGTGTATCCTCCGCTCCTCCCAGGCAGCCATCCTGAGTATCTCAGGCGGATAGTACGCTGAGATGATCTTTGCGATGGATTTAACGTCGTTTTCGAAATACTGCTTTGCTTCCTGGATGTTCCGTCTTGCCTTGTCAGGACGTATGGCTGATGAGAGATTATCATCTGCAAAGATCATCATATACTCCTTACCTGAGACCCATTACCTGTTTTCTGTATGCCTTGAGACCTTCTGCGAGACACTTTCCCGCGAGTTTCAGTTCATCCTCGTTCAGCACATAGGCAATTCTTGCCTGTGTCTTTCCGAGACTTTTGGTCACATAGAAATCCTCAGCGGGAGCGAACATGACTGTATTCCCGTTCCAGCTGAAATCCCTGAGCATGAAGATGGCAAAACGCTCGGCATCATCAACGGGGAAGTCCACGACGAAGTAGAATGCTCCCTTCGGTCGTGACAGTTTGCATCCCGGGATTTCCTGTATGGCACTTACAAGTGTGTTCCTTCTTCTTTCATATTCCTTGACAACGTCATCGATGTAGCTCTGGGGAGCGGTAAGTGCCGCTGCTGCGGCAACCTGCTCCACTGCAGGAGGACAGAGACGTGCCTGAGCCAGCTTCATCGCGCTGTCAAGCACTTCATTGTTGTAGCATACGATGGCACCGATGCGGCTTCCGCACATGGAGAATCTCTTGGAAAAGGAGTCGATGCATATTATCCTGTCACGGTATTCGGGGAATGTGAGGATGCTTGTGAACGATTCACCGTCATAACAGAATTCCCTGTAAACTTCATCAACGATGAGGAAGATGTCGTGCTTCATGCAAAGCTCAAGAAGCTGCGTAAGCTCCTCCCTGGTGTAAACATGCCCTGTGGGATTGTTCGGCGAGCAGAGCAGGATCGCCATGGTCTTCTTGCTGATCTTGGCCTCAAACTCATCGATCGAAGGCAGCACGAAGGCATCGTCAACCTGACTGGTCACGGGAACGAGATTCACCATGGCAATGTTTGCAAACGTGGAAACATTCGTGTAGAAAGGCTCGGGAATGATGATCTCATCATAGGGATCACAGAGGGTCATGAATGCAAACTGAAGCGCTTCCGAACCTCCCGTGGTTATCATTATATTGTCGGGAGTGACGCTCACCCCGTACTTCTCATAGTAGGAACAGAGCGCCTGCCTGAGTCCGGGTTCACCTTCGGAAATACCGTATGCGATGACGTCCTCATCGTATGCGTTGATCGCCTCGATGGCTTCCTTCGGGGTCTTTATGTCGGGCTGCCCGATATTGAGATGGATTACATGTATTCCTTTTTTCTCAGCTTCCCTGGAGTAAGGCACCAGTCTCCTGATCGGAGAACACTGGAAGGATGAGATACGCTTTGACATCTGCATGGGTACTTATTCCTTATGTTTTCTCAGTCGGGAAGGCCGACGAGGTCATCGTCATCCTTTATTCCCGGATTGGCCTGGGACTGATCAATAAGCTTCTGAATGAAGCGTCTGTTATCAAGAAGCGGGGAAATGGACCTGCCGTGGTGGAGGCGGGAAATGACACGGGCGAAGAGCTCAGTGACATCGGCCTGAACGAACCACTCCTTTTCAAGAAGGTCCTTGCCCTGATAGACTGCGTTTGTTCCGATTATCCTGTAGAAAACTCCTTCACGGTATGCGGCATCGAAGTTCTCGATGGCATTTCCGTTGAAGAACGGGAGTGAGACCATGCATATGATCTTCTTCGCGCCGAGCTTCATCAGCTCCCTCATCGCTATGATCATGGTACCGCCCGTCGCGATCATGTCGTCCGCCATGAGTACCGTCTTGCCGCGTACGTCTCCGAGAAGGTTGATGCTCTTGATGTTGGAGTTCTTCGCATCCTTGCTGACGATCGAGTAGTCACGCTCCTTGTAGAGCATTGCAAGCGGCCTGTGCAGTCCCTGCGCATAGAACTTGTTTCTTGAAACGGCACCCGTGTCCGGTGAAACGACTACAAGGTCCGGATCCGCAAGATCGATTACCTTTCTCAGGGCGATGAGTGTCTGGTATGAACCGTGGAGGTTCTCAAGATGACATGTACTGAATGCGTTCTCGATTTCACGTGAGTGGATGTCGAGTGTTATTATCCTTGATACCCCAAGTTCCTCGCAGAACCTTGCAAAAAGGGATGCGGTGAGTGCCTCACGTCCGGCTTTCTTATGCTGTCTTGCATACGGATATGTGGGAAGCACCAGCGTGATGGAGGCCGCACCTGCAAGGCGGACGGCATCAACGGTCGTGAACAGGAACATCAGGTGGTCGTTGATGCTCAGCGGCTGAGGATTCTCAAGACCTGCCACCTTTATCGGGGCCGGATTGGATACATCATAGATGATGTAGACATTGAGTCCCCTGACAGGATCGATCAGCTCGGCCTTCTCCTCGCCGTTGGCGAACCTCGTGTACTTGACGTTTATCGTGAAGTCGGGACAGTAGAATGAGGAAGGAAGCTTTCCCGTCGGGATTTTCTTGCTGTCCAGATCATCCATAAGGGTGACTGCCCTCAGCAGCTGCTCCTCGCTGATGTCATGTCGTCTGCTGAGCGCCTTCGATACCTTTTCGTAACGGTCTATGTAAAGTCTTCTAAGGTGTTTGACCACCTTGCCCGCAAAATACTCAGTGCCGGGACCGGCAATTACTCCCAGTTTGTGTGGCTTAATGATACTCATGGCCTATACTGTAATTAAAGAAAAACAAAAGTTCAATCATATTGACCCCCTTAGCCGTGACAATATGAAGTTTGGATGAAGGGGTATGTTTTACACAGATTTTACAATTGAAGGTTACAACCTGAAGCGATTATCTGATACGTTTTTCATATGGACTTAATCCTCATGATATTTAAAATAGCAGGCTCCCTCGGGCTTTTCCTATACGGAATGAAGCTGCTCTCGGACGGTCTGCAGAAGTGTGCCGGTTCAAAAATGAAGAGCATCCTGCATCTCATGACCGGCAACAGGCTCATGGCAGTCATCACGGGCATTGTGGTCACCATGATAATCCAGTCTTCATCGGCAGCAACGGTCATGGTGGTATCCTTCGTAAACGCATCGCTCATGAACCTGACCCAGGCCATAGGCGTCATCCTCGGAGCAAACATAGGAACGACGGTGACCGGATGGATCGTCGCCCTTCTTGGCTTCAAGATGGACATCACCGTCCTGTCCCTTGTGGCAGTCGCGGTTGCCCTGCCCCTCATGTTCTCCGATAAGAACAGGCTTAAAGAGGTATCGGAGATATTCCTTGGCTTCGGAATCCTCTTTCTGGGACTTGAGTTCCTGCAGGATTCAATGCCGGATATCTCCAAAAACCCGGAAATACTGAGTTTTCTTGCCAGATTCGAGGATGGCTCGGTTTTCTCAATGCTCCTCTGCGTCCTTATAGGTACCGTACTTACGATAATCGTCCAGTCATCATCCGCCACCATGGCCATAACAATCACGATGGCTTATCAGGGTTGGATAGGTCTTTACACCGCCTGTGCCCTCTGTCTTGGCCAGAACATAGGTACGACAGTCACAGCTTACCTTGCCTCGGTGGGTGCTTCGACAAATGCAAGAAGGGCTGCCCTCGCCCACATCCTTTTCAACTGCATTGGCTCGGTAATCGCGATGATCCTGTTCAGGCCCATGATCTTCGTAGTCAATGCGATCACGCCGGGGGACATATTCACCATGACCGGAGCCGAGCTCAGGGAAACGCTTCCTGCCTTCCTGGCAATGTTCCACACTCTCTTCAACTCCGTTAACACACTCATCTTCTTCCCGTTCATCGGCAAGTATGCCGATCTCATCACGAAACTCGTGAAGGATAAAAAGGTATACAATAAGGATGACTATCACTTCTCATACATCTCCGGTGCGATCATGGAAACGCCTGAGCTTTACCTCGTCACGGTCAAGGGTGAGATAACGAAGATGGCCTCTCTGGCAGGTGATATGTACACTTCATACACGAATGCATTTGCAAGGAATAACATTGACATCAATGCCATTGTTGCAGAAATGAAAAAGAGCGAGGACTATGCTGACCAGATGCAGGAACAGCTCACCGAAGTATGCGTGAAGATTCAGAAGGAAAGTCCCAGTGCTTCAAATGCATCCCAGGTTTCAACCTTCCTCAGGGTCATTGACGAGCTAGAATCGGTAACCGACAGCATCTTCAACCTGATAAAGCTGACTGAACAGCGCATCGCACAGCACCTCACCTACACTCCTGATGAAGAGCTGGAAATGAAGAGTCTTGTCGATCTTGTGGGGCAGTTCCTTTCATTCATCACTGAAAGGACCGACAGCGGTCTTACAAAGAGCGAGCTTGAAAAGGCAAACGCATATGAGCGCAGCATCAACAGGCAGCACAAGGTACTTTCGGAGCGTGTTCATAAGAGACTCGGTGAAGGAAGTTCCGACATTCAGACAGAACTGATAATGCTCGAAGTTGAACGTAACCTCGAGCATATCGGAGACTATCTGATCAATATAGCGGAAGCATATCAGGGCGACAGGCGCCACACACCGCTTCCCGAAACGGTGACATCTACCACGTGAGAACGCTGAAGTCCTCCCTTCCCGTAAGATCCTCATAGGCTATCCGGAAGCGTTCCATTCTTTCAATGCAGACAGTCTGAAGGCTGTCTGCTTCATTTAATGCCTTATCAAGTCCGAGATTGCTGCTGCATCCCGTGCTGGTGCGCGATGAAAGGGCTTCATAGGGATCAATCCTCTCAACGCTCTCAAGATCAAGGCCTACTTCCCTGTAGCTGTCGCGGAAGCTCTTTCCCGTCTTAACCATCTTAAATACCTTGTCGGTGGCATAGAGCTCACTTCTGCATGCAGAGAGCAGTGCATCTTCATGAACTTCAAGTCCACCCACCATTCGTGCCATTATGGCGACAAGGTCAAAAGCGGCCCTCACGCCTTCCAGCATCGGCTCCTTCGTGTCCTGGAAATCACGGTTGTATCCGCTGGGAAGGCTTCTTATTGTGTCCTTGATGCGCTCCGATGCGGCTGTTATGAGGCTGGAGCGGCTTCGTGCCAGCTCAAGGCCGTCAGGATTCTTCTTCTGAGGCATTATTGAGCTTCCGGTCGTAAGCTCCTTCGGAAGGGAGAAATAACCGAACTCGGGAAGAGTGAAAAGAATGAGGTCCTGACTCAGCTTCGAAACCGTCAGGGCGATGTAGGAAAGGCTGTCCAGCAGCATTGCCTCAAACTTTCCCCTTGAATTGTTGGCATAGAGCACGTTGTTCTGAACTTTTTCAAAACCCATCAGGGATGCGGTCATCTCCCTGTTCAGGGGAAGCGGTGTTCCATAGGATGCGGCACTTCCAAGCGGGCACTGGTCAAGCAGCTCAGTGATGCATGAAAGCTCTTTTACCTCATCGATGAGCTCTTCTGCAAAGGATGCGGCCCAGAGCCCCACCGACGACGGCATTGCCAGCTGCATGTGGGTGCGTCCCGGCATCGGGACATTCTTATACTTATCACTGAAGGCGATGAGCTCCTTTGCGAACGAAAGCGTTTCAAGGGCAATCCTCACGGATGCTTCCCTCATGTAAAGCCTCAGCGCGGTCTGCACCTGATCATTCCTGCTTCTTCCCGTATGGATTCTTTTTCCGGTCTCACCGTAAACACTGCTTAAATAACCTTCGATCGCAGTGTGGCAGTCCTCATCCTCCTCCCTTATCTCAAAACCTGTCGTAAGTTTTTTCCCGATTATGTCCCTGAGCCCTTCGGTAAGCTTTACAAGCTCATCCTCATTGAGTACCCCTATGGATTCAAGCATCCTTGCATGGGCGATCGAGGCAGTGCAGTCAGAGAGCAGGAGCTCCTGGTCAAGGATATAGTCGTTACGCACAGTAAAGTGCTGCATGAGAAGGTCGATTGAGTAGTTTTTCTGCCAAAGCTTTGCCATAGGTCATCTCCAGTGAAAAAAAAATGCAATTTCACGTTTATTATTAATATGAGGAAATTAATACTATCCGTCGTTACGTTTTTATCACTTATCGCCTGTCAAAGTGAAGAGCCAATCAGGGTTTTCAACCTGTTTTCGGATCGGGACAGGGACCTTCCCTGTCTTGTGTCGATGAAAAGCAGCGATACAAGGACAGTGACTCTTCTCTTCTCAGAGGAAGTAAAGGTTAAAAAAGCATCCTGTGACGGAGAGACTCCGTCAGTGACAATGACGATGCCAGATACCGTGAAACTTGATTTTTCCTCCCCTCTTCCCGTCGGAAGCGTGAAGGAACTTTACATCGTCGTTTCGGACAGGGCAGGAAACACTTCATCATTCCTGCTTTCGGTTTCAGGAAGGAATGACCGTATTCCCGTAATGAAAATTACCGAGTTCTCATCAAAAGGGACCGAAACTCAGCCTGACAGGATCGAGATCCAGGCTTACAGTGCGGGAAGCACCGAGGGCGTTTACATTGCTGACGGGAGCAAAGGAAATGAAACACACGGCTTCATCCTTCCTCACGTTGAGATGAACAGGGGTGACTATCTCGTCATCTGGTGGGACAGGTCTCCCGATAAGCAGTCTTACACGAATAAAAGCGGAAGGACTGTTTACAACATTGAAGCGGGAGCAAAGAAGGGACTTGCCACAAATAACGGAGCTCTGGTCATATACGACACGAAGAGCGGGGACGGAGAGGTTCTCGACTGTGTAATCTACACTGACGGGGAATCGACGACGTATTCAGGCTTCGGATCAGCATCCGTGGAAAAAACGTACAATGCCCTCACCGCCTCATTTGACTGGCTGGGACCCGCTTTCAATTCAAAGGCCACCACAAGCACAAGAACCGTGAACAGATTCAACGGAAGCGATGACACCAACAGGGCCGAAGATTTTTATGTATGCACCACCAGGGGAATATCCTTCGGGGAAAGCAATACGGAAGCAGTGTACACACCCACTGCATCACAGAAAGAATGATAAACCGTTTTCGGTATATGAAACAGGCTGTCCATGACAGCCTGTTTCCTTTCGCGTGCATCAGTATTCGTACACGACGCACTGTTCGCCGACACTCTCATCACGATCGATGTTAAGCGTCACTTCCTCATCCGCACCACCCCTGTTCTTTGAGGGGCGCCGGAATTCGATGTGCTCGGCAACGATCTGGAGACGGTCCCTTGAGATGCCGTCCTTATCGGTCCACTCACTCATTCTGAGTCTTCCGACGACTCTTACCGCCATACCCTTCTGGACATACTCGGTAACACGCTTACCGAGCTCACCCCACGCTTCAACGCCGATGAAAAGCGACTCCTGCGTGCGCTGACCGTCACGGGATGTGTACCAGCGGTTTGATGCCAGGCGGAAGCTGACAAGCTCCGCACCGGTCTTCTGACTTGTAAGAACCGACTTCGGTTCAGTACAGACGTTTCCTTCCATAAGGACACAATTCAGATGATTCATGAACATACCTCCTGTCTTTCATCTATTAATAATTAACAGAAAAATGATTTATTTCTTATAATTCCTTACATAGAATGGAATTTTTAAAAGGTTAAGATAAGGGTTTATAATCTTCCCCGACTCTGTTAAAATCATTTTCGGAGGACTAATATGTTATCAGTACTGTCTCTCGGGGGCTCCATAATCGCACCCGATAAAGTTGATACAGCGTTCCTTTCTGCATTCAGAAAGGCAGTCATGGAATATCTTGCTGAAGATGATGGGAGAAAACTCATTCTCGTATGCGGGGGCGGTGCTCCTGCCAGGGTTTATCAGGGTGCCCTCAGGGAAATAAGGAGTGACTCCGATGCCTATACGCAGGACATGCTGGGAATCCGGGCCACGCACCTCAACGGTGCACTTGTCAGGGCAGTATTCTCTGACGTGTGTCCCGATGAGCTCGTCACCGATCCGACTGCCGACATTGCCTTTACGGGACGGATCCTGGTTGCCGCAGGCTGGAAGCCGGGCTTCTCTACGGACACGGATGCTGTTTACCTTGCAAAGAGGTTCGGAGGTAAACTCATCGTGAATCTTTCCAACATTGCAAAAGTATACACTGATGACCCGAGAAAGAATCCCGATGCAAAGCCGCTTGACGACATTTCCTGGGATGATTTCATAAAGATGGTCGGAACAGAATGGGTACCGGGAAAGAACACGCCGTTCGACCCGATCGCATCAGGTCTTGCCAGGGAAGCGGGAATCCGTGTCGTATGCGCTGACGGCAGGAACACTGCCAATACGATTGCCATCCTGAAAGGCGAAGCCTACACGGGCACGACGATCGGTTAAAGGCCGCGATCTCTTTTAAGCTTAAGAAAGTACACATTTGCGTCCGCAAAGGAACGGGGGAACGGAACATCCTTCCTGAAATCAGGTATCCAGAGGATTTCGTCTCCCCTTTCCTGTATGAAGCCATCCTCAATTCCCAGTTCATCAAGGGCATTTAAAAGAATGTCATATTCCATGTCACTCATGGGAGCAAACTTCCCGTCACTGTCCCTCGGCGGTACGAACTGTACCATCAGTGATAAAAAGCAGTGCTTCATGTAGTGGTCACGGTAGTACTTAAGCACATCAAGGGTGGCACCGAGAGTCCCCGGAAACACAAGGTGTCTCACTATGGTACCCTTGAGTTCATCAAGGTCGGTGACGGGATGGTGCTTTACAATGAAATCCATTACCGGGATTATGGAGGAAGCATAAAGGCTTTTTCCGCAGAAGACGGAACACACCTTCTCATCAAGGCTTTTCAGGTCAGCAAGATATAAATCCACATAGGGATCGATGAGGTTTAATCCCTCAATGCTTTCAAAGCCGGATGTATTCCAGACGACAGGAAGTGAAAACCCTTTCTTCCGTGCCAGTTCCAGCGCATTTATGATTGATGGTATGAAGTGCGTGCCCGTTACAAGATTAAGCGACGCTGCCTTCTGTTCCTGAAGCGAGAGCATCAGGAAGGCAAGCTCCTCATCGGATACGGTGAACCCCATATTGCTTCCGTGAGCACCTGATATCTGATGGTTCTGACAGTAACGGCAGTGAAGCGGACACCCGGTGAAGAAGATCATGCCGGAGCCGTGCTCTCCCGTCACGGGAGGTTCTTCACCTCTGTGAAGTCCCGCCCAGGCAATCCGGACGGTATCCCCCTGACCGCATACTCCCGTACGTAC
>JBJEWN010000261.1:0-2676 GCA_051885075.1 Bullifex sp. | reverse complement strand
ACTTGTTGTCAACAAGTGTCTTCACTTCTGAAAGGTAATCAATGGCACCTGTCGGGATGGCCACACAGAACTGTCTGTAGCAGTAATCAACTTCATACCAGGTGGAAGAGTAATTGAGCACTGCCTGATTATAAGAAGGCATCTCATAATCAAAGGAACGGATTTTCTCAAGTACCCTGATACCATTCAGAAGACCGTCATAAACAGAAGAATAGGAACCATACCACTTACCGTCCCTTCGCCTGGCGATTACTTCCTGTATTTCCCTTGAAGTGACAGTACCCTTAAGAAATCCCAATACAAGAGGCTCAATTATGAACCTGTCAGTGTCAGGATAGTCATCGAATGCAAGCAGTTCGGTATATGGACGGTTCTTTATCTTCAGATCAATGCCCAGCTGGTCACATGCATAGCCCGCCACAGCTGCAAGCTCATCCGGACAGAGTGTGTTCTTCAGCGATGACATCACCATTCTTTCTTCATTGGAGCTGTTTGAATCAAGGCGGAAGGCACGTCTGTATGAACCTTCATAGAGGTAAACGGTGAAATCACGGACGGAAGAACCGCTGTAGCCATATACATCAGAAAATTCCTTCCACACTTCATCCATCAGATTGCAGCTTTCCAGTGTCTCGGATATTTTCTTTCTGTCACTGAGAAATTCCTCAGTGATAAGTTTAACTGCAAGTTCATAAGACCTGTATGCTTCCAGTCCCGCACATACTGCAATCATTGCATGGACCAGTTCCAATGGAGAAGCACCATACCCTTTGATCCTCTTAAGCTCCGCTTTCCTCTTCTCCATCCTGAAGAACCTTTCATGTTTCCTCACTGTCTCGAAGCAGGATGACGGAAGATTTAATTCAGCAAGATACATGGCGCATGCATCTGTTCTGAAAACCTCATTTGAAAGCTGAAGGTCAAGCAGCCAGTTATCCTCATAAGGCGGTTCATCATACCTTGCATATAACAGGAACCTTGAAGAAGGATCCTGCTTCAGTATTTCATACTTGACCCTGAAATCATTTTCCCCGGTCAGTTCAAGCTTTTTGACACCATCCAGTTCAAACTCATTGTAATCAGCTTCAAACTCACACTTTCCGTCATACCAGAACACTACCCTGTGCTTACTCAGCAGACCGGTAAGATTCTTCCTAAGCGTATCGTTCATTCACTCTTCTCCAGCCCCGGAACCTTCTTCAGGGCACTTCCCAGCTTTGCGTAATTGACCTTGACACCGTCATCCAGATCAAGGGATATCTTCTCCATTGCTATCGGGAAGAGAATACGTTCATAATCATCAAGATCCTCTGCCATCTTCCTGAAGTTAACCAGCTTTTTCGCATTCCTGCTGCTGTTCTCCCTTTCAAGAGCACCTATCTCAGTGGACAGCTTGTCACGGAATCTTCTGAGATAACCAAGCACGGCACTGGCTGTATTTGAGTTATACCTGTGAAGATAAACCAAAGCATTGAAGTATCCCTTTGGCGACGAGAACAGCCAGTAGATCGGTCTCTTCTGATAAGTCTTCAGATGGTCCTTATAGAACTCCCTGACAAAGTAGTTCCTGATGCTCATGCCAAGCGCATCTTCAATGAACCTCATGTTCGCACCCAGTGAATCATCACCGAGACAGACTCTCACGAACTCACGGAACCTGAACACGATATCATCAGAGAACCATTCATCATTAAGCACGGGAATGACATTATCCTCATCAGGAACGAAGGAACCGTATAAAGAAGGCTTCCAATCCCCTCCGGCATAAGCAAGCCCATCAGAACTAAGGGAGTATCTGCCGAACATGCACCCAACTGCATAGGATACAAAACTCTTTATGACATCCTTCTTAGTCAGTGCATAGTTACCGTTCTTCATGGAAGGAGGAATATCCTCAGCACTGTCAAATATCCTGTGCACGGATACCATGGAATCATCCTCTTCGGGAGTAAGCTCATCCTGAAGCCTATAAATATCGATGAAGATTCTGTTCAGCTCCTCCTCATTCTCCTTAAGCCTGCCAAACCGCTCATTGGTCTCTCCCTTATAAAGGAGATAGCACAGCTCCAGAGGACAGCTCACGGAAGGCCTTGTCCCATAATACCGTGACATGGCAGCCCCAACCGACGTACTGTCCCAAATACATCCAGACCACCTTACAAGAGGATCAGAAGAGAAATCCCAGGAGGTTTCGAAGGAGTCCCAGTCTTTTTTACTTAATTCAATATTATTTTGAGAATTAATGCATATTGTTGAGGCATATTTGTAATTAAAGATTATGGGCAAGGTTGCAATATGCCCTACTTCGAAATTCATTGTTGGACTTATTAATGAAAGGATATTATCTGCACATACTGAATTATAAAATGCCATCACATAAAGTAAATCTGACTCTTTTGCAAATAAGGAACATCCCGCAACGTCAAAAAGATACCCTTTGGGTACATATCTCATTGAAAATCTTGAACTTGACACTTTACTCCACGTACAACAAGGAATAAAGAAGTATTTTGTATTTTGAGGCCTTGATCGTAACTTGCCAGTGCCATCAACGAAATGTTTTATTTCAAAACCATCATTTTCCCAGTTCACTAGATATTGAACATTTCCAAACCATTTTCTGTAATCTCCACCTTTGTTGTATGGGAACCATTTTCTACCACTGAGAATACTGTC
>JBJEWN010000260.1:0-11471 GCA_051885075.1 Bullifex sp. | reverse complement strand
CAAGGACATATAGTGTCGTGGTAAATCTAAAAGTCACCAATTTTCAAATAAGGGGTTTTTTTACGATGATTGATAATTAATGCAGCATATGAACCCGCGGAAAATTCTCCGGACTGTCCTAGATATCTTCCTCGGAACTCTCAAGCTTATTCTGCATCTTGACGGAAAGCACGGCAAGCGCGGTGGCCAGATCGGTCCTCTGAAGCGCGACGGAAGGAAGCACTTTGAGATCTATCGGGGCAAAATTCCAGATTGCCTTTATGCCCTCGGCCATGAGGAAATCGGCAACCTCCTGGGCCACTGAGGCCGGCACCGTGATGACCGCAGTGACGATGCGGTGTTCATGAATGAAGGCAGCAAGATCATCCATTGAGAGAACGGTGAGCGAACCGATGTTTTTCCCGATCTTTCTTCTGTCATTATCGAATATTCCCGCCATCTTAAGGCCGTATGCCTTAAATCCGGCGTAACGGGCCAGTGCCGATCCCAGATTACCCGCACCGATGATTACGGCTTCGGAAGTATTGTCCCATCCCAGTACGTGGTTGAGTACCTTTATAAGCTCTCTGATCTCAAAGCCCACCTTGGGTTTGCCCTCAAGGCCGGTATAGGAAATATCCTTCCTTACCTGAATCGGCTTCAGTCCAAGCTCCTCAGCCAGGACCGTTGCTGAAATGTAAACGTCTCCTTTTTCCTGACATGCATGCAGTATCCTGAGATATGAAGGAAACCTTTTAACCGTCGGTATCGGCAGTACCGGTGTCTTCTCCATTTATCAAATACCTCCTGACTTCCCTGATTACATCCATCGGGACGGATGCCCCCGCGCTGAGACCGATGTTTTCGCTCTGCATCATCTCTCCTGTTATGTCAGACACTCCGGAAATAAGGAATGCACGGCGTCCTTCAGCTTCGGCGACCGTCCTTAGCTCCTGGGAATTCGCGCTGTGGGCATCTCCCACGATTATTATTGTATCACAGCTTTCGCAAAGTTTCCTGACAGCATCCCTCCTGCGGGCCGATGAGTTGCACACATCGGTAAGGAAGTTCACTGAAAGCCCCCTTTTCCTTATCTCAGCCTTCACTCCATCCACCAGGGCAGTGGGAGCCGTTGTCTGAATGACGGCATTGTAAGACACTTCCGGCCGTAAAGCCGAAACGTCGGAGACCGAGCTTATAAGCTGGCACGGCATGACGGAACGGGCCATGGTGGCAACGGTCTCAGGGTGTCCTTCCTTGCCTATGAACACTGTGTTTTTTTTCGATTCCGCAATGAGACGCTGATTGCGCTGCACGAGGCGGCAGGTACCGTCCACTATGGCAAAACCCGCATCCTCATAGCGCTTCTGCTCCTCAGGTGTAATGCCATGAGCCCTGATGAGGGCTATTCCCTTTTCATGACCCTCAGGGCCGCTGATGCTTTCCACACCGCGTTTTCTCAGGCTTTCCACCACGCCCCGGTTATGGATCAGGTCGCCGGTTGTATACAGTCTTTCACCGGGGTGTTCGGCTATGAGTTTCTCTGCAAGCATGACGGAATTCTCAACGCCCTTGCAGTACCCGAAAACCGATGCAAGCGTTACCTTTCTCATACGTATGCATCCCCGATGTGGTAGCTCTCCTCTTCCTTCTTTTCCTTAACGCGGTCGATCGGATCGACTTTATGCAAAGTAAGCAGGAAGGACGGAGCGATGAAGTTGGATGAGTACGTTCCTGTTATCACGCCCCATATGAGGTTGATGGCAAAGAGCCTTATCGCACCTTTTGAGAGGATCGCAAGCGGGATGACGGCAAAAAGCGTCGTAAGGCTTGTGATCACGGTTCTCGTAAGACTTTCCCTGATCGAAAGCACTATCGTCTCACCGACATCCTGTCCCTTAAGGAGAAGTACGTTTTCCCTGACGCGGTCGAATATGACTATCGTGTTGTTCAGCGAATATCCGATTATAGTCAGCACCGCTGCGATCGTGGTTGAGGAAACCTCAAGACGGAAGATCAGGATGAAGGCAAACATCATCAGTACGTCATGGACCAGAGCCAGGATCGAGGATAAGGCATAGGCGAACCTGAAGCGTATCCAGATGTAAATCAGGATGAGCGCGACGGCTATCACCACTGCCTTAAGGGATGAGGATAAAAGCGACGACGAGAACTTGGGCCCGACGAAGTCGCTCTGAAGGATCACGATATCCTCAGCAGGTGCCAGGGATGTAAGGGATGTCAGGATGGCCTGTTCAAGGCCCTGCTGGGTCTCATCCTCACCCACTTTCACCTTAATGCGGAAAATACCGTCATTCTTTTCACCCGAAGTCTGAACATTGAGACCGTCCAGTGCTGATAGGGCAGCCCTTATATCCTCTGTCCTGACATCAACGGAAGATGTGGCGAAATTGACATCCGAAGCCACCGGTGAGAGCGTGACGGGGAAAACCGCTCCCGATACCACGCTTTCAGTCTCCAGCTCACCCCTGACTGCCTGAGCAGTTACTCCGTCCACAAGTGAAAGTGCATCGGCAAGTTCCCTTACCGTCGGATAAAGGGATGCGGGGAAATCAGTTACGGCAACACCCGATGATCCCCTGACTGTCAGTCTCAGAGTTCCTGACTGAACGCTTAAAACCGCACTGTCAGGCCCGTTATAATACACCTTCATTCCGACCGGAGCAATCTGGATCTCCTCGGAAAGGCCCGATGAGAAATCGATTCCGGTGTTGAAACCGACAGTAACGAACATTACCAGCCCCGCTGCCATGATGATGAGGGACGGCAGGAGGAAAAGATATCTGTATTTTATCAGCCTGTTCATCTGACAGCCCCCTTCAGTGAAATCCTGAATACCTTCGTGTCTTCCTTTATGAAGAGGTCAAAGAGGAAGTGACTGAAGTAAAGTGACGTGAAAAGCGAGCTTCCGATACCGATTGCAAGGGTGATCGCAAATCCCTTCACGCTGGAAGATCCCAGTGTGGAAAGTACAAGTGCCGCTATGATCGTGGTGATGTTGGAGTCCATGATCGTCCAGAAGGCACGCTTAAAGCCCGCATCCAGTGCGGCATGGGGACTTTTGCCCTTCCGAAGTTCCTCTTTGATCCTTTCGTAGATGATTACGTTTGCATCCACGGCCATGCCGAGGGTAAGGATCAGACCTGCAACGGATGTGAGCGTCACCGTGAAACCCAGGGCCGAAAGCAGGGATACCATTATGAAAAGATTCAGAAGCAGGGCCAGATCGGCAACCAGGCCTGCAAGGGAGTAGTAGACCGCCATGAAGACTATGACAAGCGCAAATCCGATTATGATCGCAAGAAGTCCCGCACGCACCGCATCATCACCGAGGGTTGCACCGATGCTCGTCATTGAAGAAATCTCAAGATCGATCGGGAACGATGCACTTTTGAGTGTGACTGCAAGCGCTGATGCTTCCTTTTCGGAGAAGCCTGAGATCTGAACGTTGCTGCTTATGGCATCATTGATGGTTGCAACGCTCTTGACCTTATCATCGAGCACGACGGCAAGTGCCTGTCCCTTATGCCGGGATGTCAGGTCATAGAATCTGCTACCGCCTTCGGATGAGAGGGTGAAGTTGACGACCGGGCGTCCTGTTATGCTGTCCCTGCTCTGGGTGGCGGACTCAATGTATGAACCGTCAAGAGTGACGCTCTGATCAAGAACGACGAAGCTCTGAAGCACGTCCAGCGAGTAGTCATCGGTGGTGTAGTATCCGAGCATGAGTCTGTCAGCGGGAACGATGTCAGGAGTTACGAGTGCACCGTTTTCATCGTAGAACGATCCGGGATTGCTTTTATAAAGATTATTGACCTTATTGGTAAGCGCACTGTCGACAAGACAGAAGTAAAGGCTTCCCTTACCCTGAAGGAACGACCTTACGCGCTCGGGATCGGCTTCTCCGGCAATCTCGATCAGTATCTGATCATCACCCTGACGGCGGATGTCAGGCTCACTTACTCCGAACTGGTCAATCCTGCTGCTGAGGACGGCTATGTCCTCCCCCACTGCCGTACTGATTTCCTCAGCTGTCGGCGTGCGTCCGAGCTTTTCGGCAAAGGAATCCGCATCCGCATCCAGGAGGACGGAAACACCTCCCCTGAGGTCAAGTCCCGGGGTCAGTATCCTTCCTGAAAGCTTCTTGGTCTCCATTATGACATCCCTCCAGTGTGCCTCGATGACGGAAAAGAGATCCGCCTCGCTTTTGAAGGCACCCATCAGTGATGAGATGTCCGAAACATTTTTATATCCTCTGTCCTTAGCCTCATCGGCGAGGTATGAAAACTCCTTAGGGACGGCAGCGGAACCTCCCAGCTGTCTGATACGGGCCACATCCTCTCCCGCACGCGCCCTTGAGTAGTCCCTGATCTGCTCCTTTGATCCGACTGCGAGCTGCTTCACGTCCTCAGAAACAAAACAGTACCACTTTATACTCGGATAAAGCAGTACTGCCGATACGATGAGAACAAGAAGAACTGCAGCCAGACGACCTGCATTCTTCATGATCATTCCTTACCTGTTCTCTTCACTCTTTGAAGCTTCTTCACTCTTTGAAGCTTCTTCACTCTTTGTTTCTTCTGCCTTTGCTTCAACAGCCTTTGCATCCTTCTTCTTTGCGGGAGCTGCCTTGGCCGCATCCTTGTTGACGACTGTTGAAACCGCACTCTTCAGGAACTCGATCCTGGCATTGTCATCGACCTTGAGAACGACTGTCTTTTCCTTGACAGCGACAACGGTACCGTGGATACCTCCGATCGTGATGACCTTGTCACCCTTCTTGAGGGCATCGAGCATTGCCTGTGTTTCCTTATCCCTCTTCTTCTGAGGCCTGATGATCAGGAAATAGAAGATAAGGATGATCGCACCGAACATTATAAAGGTGGTCCACATGGAACCTGCGGCTGAATTCATAATAAAATCCTCTTTTCAGTAAAAAAATATCTCATAAAAAATATCATCATAAGAGACAAGGCGTCAAGGAGTATCGGTTTTCACGAATCTCCACGCCTGGCATGCATCGGGATACTTTTCCCTGTCCACGGGAGAGGCAAACATGTCATAGGGACGCACCCATACTCCTCCATCCCCGTAAAGGGCACGGTACACCACGTATTTTTCCCGGGTTTCGGAGTGGGTTGCAATATGGAGGACCCGGTAAAGTCCTCCCTTGAAATGCCTGTAGACGGCACCTTCCTCAATTATGTTTTCACTCATTTCCCAAACAGGAAGTTTTCAAAGAAATAGGGAAGCTGGCGCTGCCACCAGGGCCAGTCATGGTTGACGTCAAAGCCCCAGTAATCGGAAAAGTGGGGTATGTCCATGCCGGTAAGGATGGCATCCAGTTCCCTCGTTCCCCTTAAAAGGTCCTCTTCCCAGGCACCCTGTCCGCAGCACGTTATGATCGTGCTTTCACGGTAAAGCTTCACCCAGGGGTGGTCCAGGGGCATGTTGCGCAGGAACACTGCAGGGCAGTTGTCATAGAGCACGCTGTCCATGTAGGAACCGAAGAAAAGGTCTGAGTTGAAGGTCCCGGACAGTGAGATCATCGCTGAAAACTTATCGGGACGGCGGAAGAAGAAGTTGCCTGCATGGTAACCTCCCATCGAGCATCCGATCGCGATCGCCTTTTCCTTATTGCCGCACTGTCTCTTTGCCGCGGGATACAGCTCATCGACGATGTAGTGGTACCAGCGTTCCTGGTTTTCCGCCCTGACAGCGCCGGGAATGTCCTTTCCCGACCAGGATATTTCATCCATGCTGTCGGCAAGCACAAGGTAGATCTCGCCGCTTTCTATCCACGGCATGATCGTCTTAACCATGCCGAAATTCTCGAAGTCCCAGTACCTTCCGTTCTGGGGAGCAAAGGCAATGCACAGACGACCGCCCCTTTTTCCGAAGGTTTTATAGGACATGTCCAGTCCGAGAATCTCTGAATATGAGGTTCTGACCTTACCTTCCATCACGCTCTCTCCTCAACGAATGCTATGAATTCCCTCGCCGCAGCCTCATCATCGGCATGGGCCGTGAACATGTAATTGCCCATCGCGTCATACCAGAGGGCGGGAAGGCGCTCAGCCATCACGATCTTTCCCCTGTATTTATCCATGACCTCATCCCAGCTGTGCTTATACTGATAGCAGTCCCTTCTGGAAGCATATACGCAGCAGTGGTCCATCTTCAGGTCAGGCACCCTGTTCTCATTGAATGCAACCATGTCCGCCCAGATCTTATAAACATCCGTGGCATGGGCCCAGTTCATCATGTCGGGAGTATAACCGCCTGCAGGCCTCATGTTGACTTCCAGACCCACGAAATCACCTTTCTTTCCAAGTCCCTTCCTGTCCTTCTTCAGACGGAAGAACTCAAGATGGACGAAGCGGGACTTAACGTCAAAGGCTTTCACGGTTGCACGTCCCAGAGTCCTGAGGGATTCAGGCATATCTGCCGCGGTAAAGTAGTCAAGCTCAAGCTTATTGTTGACGATATCGGCAATTGAAGGCGGCCAGCATGTCATGGACTCAAAGAGAGGCTCGCACTTATCATTCGTTATGACATCATAGGAAACGATGTCACCTTCGATGAACTCTTCCATGACATAGGCAGCATCGGGCTTTGTGGCAAAGAACTCATCCAGTTCGGCGTCATCCGTTATCTTATAGGTATGGGAAGCGCCGACCCCGCACTCGGGCTTTGCAATGATCGGGTATCCGCCGATCTCATCGAGGAAGGCCTTTGCCTTCTTCATGTCGGTAACTTTGGAAATCCTTGCAACAGGCACGCCTGCCTTTGCATAGTATTTCTTCATCTCATACTTTGACTTGTATTTGGAGATGCCCTTTGAACTGACTCCCGTCGTTATGTTGAAATCGGTTCTGAGCCTTGCGTCCTGCTCAAGCCAGTACTCGTTGTTCGATTCCAGCCAGTCAATTTTACCGTACTTATATGAGAAGAAGGCAACAGCCCTGAACATCTCATCGTATGATTCCATGTTCGTGACACGGTAATATTCGGTAAGTGAGCTTCTGAGCTCATCCGAAAGCCGGTCATAGGGAGTATCGCCTATTCCAAGGACATTGACACCGTTTCTCTTAAGACGTTCACAGAAGTTCCAGTATGTGTGCGGAAACTGCGGGGATATGAAAATGAAGTTCATGAATGAACACCTCCGTTTCTGATATTACATATGTGCAGGATTTTAAGGAATTACTGTACGGTAAATTCCTCAAACTTTCCTGAGTTTTCCATCCTCCTCCACAAGATACGGGGGAGATGGAAGGTCATGGCTGAAGTACTCTTTTCCGTACAGCTCATAACGGCGCCCCTCGCCCTTCATGGTCTCAAGGAATTCCAGCAGTTCCCCTCCTGACGCCTGTGTATGGACAAGCAGGAAGGAAAGCACGCCGGAAAGCCAGCTGAAAGGCTCCATTGAAGCGGCAAACAGACTTTCATGGACGATTATGCGTCTTCCCTCATCACCGAATGCGGGTGTGTACTCGTTTATGTCCCTGTATTTCAGCAGGCACCACTCATCACCTTCCCTCTTTATCACATATGCATCGAAGAGACACCTCAGTTTCAGGATGAAATGGAGAAATTCCCTCACCCTGCCCTCATCCCATTGAGACACGATGGCTGAATACACATCCGTAAGGGCCCTGTCATCAGTAATGACATCACTTCCGGTAAAAAGCCCTGCCGCGATCAGAAGGAATTCATCAAAAGTAACGACGGAGGAAAAGCGCTGTCCCTTCTCACTTCTTACCTGAGGCCGGATGAACTCCTCGCTGTCAAAGACAAGCGCATCGTCCAGGGAGGCGAAAATACTGTCCCCGTCACCTTCAGTGTGGCTCTTTATCATGTTCCACCACTCTTCGCTCTGCGCTTCGGTAAGGGGAGCGATTCCGTCTCCCCAGATCATGCGGTTGTAAAGCCGTTCGGGGATTCCTCCGGCAAGGAAGTGGGACATGTCGGACAGTCCCTTCCATGCCACTTTAGCGATCTCCCGTTCCCTGGAATCGGAAAGCCTGGACAGCAGGTATGAAAAGACCACATCCCCCCTGGTGCACTGATCCCTCCTGGAGTTCATTATCTTGAAATATCCGTTAAGATCGACAGCGGGACTCAGACATGTCCTGAGTATGAAGACATTCTCCCTGAGATAGGAAAAGAACTTCTCCTTATCAGTGTTCCTGAGAGCCTCGGCAAGATAAAGCGCGGAAGAAAAGAATATGTGACCCTTTCCGCTTTTTCCCTTCCTGAGTTCCTCAAGAGACTCCATTGAGGAAGGTCTTGACTCATAGGAAAGGCGTATGATCCTTCCGTCACCTGAAAGTGAGAACAGAAGCGAAAGCGCTGTCAGGCGCTGCTGGCCGTCCACTACCTCATAGACATTCCCGTCACGGAAGGTTACGAGCGTGCCTATGTAGTATTCGCTTCTTCCTGAAGTTCTTGCGTTTTCGATGTCCCTTACGAGTCGCATCAGTTCCTCGGCACTCCAGGCAAACTCCCTCTGATATACAGGGATCACGTAGCTGTCGCTCTCAAGCAGGGAACCGAGTTTAAGCATGTCCATCATGCCTTCGCCTCCTTAAACCAGATGTCAAAGTCCTTTTCGAAGTCGATGTCCTTTACGGGACCTCTCGTCCTGAACGCAATGTTCTTCATCCCGTCAAGACGCAGTGCCAGGTTGTAGGAAAGGACCTCGGAAACATCGGAAGCATATCTTATCGCAGTGAGCATCGATTCCTTTGAAAGCACATGGGAATTAATGCGCTCCAGCGTCACTGATGCGTTTTCCAGTCTCAGCGCGAAGGAGTACATGAAAAGTTTGGGAAGCAGGATGCCGGAATCAGGGCCGAAGCGGTCTGCGGCAAAGAGTGCAAGTGCAAGGTAGAGATCCATGCATCGCTGTTCGCTGGGATTTGCACGGTCCACAGTATGGAGAACCGCAGGGATCGTATTCTCCGTCATCGTGTATACGTCTTTGAGCAGTGCAAGGTAGTGGAAGGTGTGGTCAAAGAACCACTTCCCGTTGATCATGGGGCTTTCAAGGCAGAAGCCGGAACGCACCACTCTCTGAACGTAAGGGTATGCCCTGTCCTTCTCAACGCCTTCAAAGAGGAAGGAGTGTTCTTTGGCAAGAGGGGAAGCCCCTTCACCCCTTAGCCAGTGCCAGAGCATTGCCTGAAGGGAAAGCAGGTGCAGCAGCTCATCTTTGGAAACGCTCTCCCACCCGGTGACGGCCTCACTTTTATCCTTCTCACTGTCCCGTCTCATGCTTACAAGGTGGTATGCCTTGAGAATGTCGGCACAGTCCAGCTCTCGTCCTCTCTCCCGGCCGCTGTCAAAGAAACTGAAGGAGTCGGTAAGCTCTTCAGTCGTGATGCATGTTATGAAAGTTTCCTCAAGCAGTGTCTTTTTAAAGCGCGTGCGGTCGACACCCGCAAGGCTTCTTGACACAACCCTCTGGTTTTCCTTGATGCGTCTCAGCTCCTCAGGTGTCCAGTACTTCTCTATGTTCGGGTACGTCAGGCCTAGGGCTCGGAAAATGAGCGAAAGCGTGATTATCCTGGCTTCCCCGTCCACCAGTTCATCCCTGTGGAATATGACGGTGCCGAGTGAGTAGCCCCCGCTTCCCGCCGAGCGGTCGATGTCTGAGATGAGACCGGCGGTTCGTCCCGCATCCCAGCCGTAATGTGTCTTAAACGGCGGAAGAGCAGTGAAACGCTTTAAAAGCCCCTCCGGAGTCAGTGTCGTGACAGTAACTTTTCCCATGGGAAAACTGATACCACAAAAGATGAAAAAAGGACACCCGAAGGTGTCCTCTGATTCATAATGCGTTTATCACATCATGCCCATTCCGGGATTTCCGCCTGCGGGAGCAGCGGGTTCCGGTGCGGGAATGTCGGTAACCGCACACTCGGTCGTGAGGATGAGTGCTGCGATTGATGCGGCATTCTGGAGTGCCGATCTTGTGACCTTTGCAGGATCGATGATACCTGCCTCGACCATGTCGACCCACTTCATTGCGTTTGCATCGAAGCCTACACCCTTCTTCTCATTCTTACAGTGGTCTGCGATGACAGCACCGTCAAGACCTGCGTTTTCGGCAATCTGTCTGATAGGCTCTTCAAGAGCTCTCTTCACGATGTTGAAACCGACCTTCTCATCCTCGGTGAGGTCTGAGAGATCAGCTGCTGCAAGTGCGTTGACTGCCTGTACGAGGGCAACACCGCCTCCGGGGATGACACCTTCCTCAATTGCGGCACGGGTTGCTGAGAGTGCATCCTCAACTCTGTGCTTCTTCTCCTTGAGTTCAACTTCCGTTGCGGCACCGACGTTGATGAGGGCGACACCGCCTGCGAGCTTGGCAAGGCGCTCCTGGAGTTTCTCCCTGTCGTAGTCGGATGTGCAGTCAGCGATCTGGTTCTTGATCTGGGCGATCCTGTCGCGGATTGCATCCGTTGAACCTGCTCCGTTGATGATGGTTGTGTTCTCCTTCTCAACCTTGACGCTCTTTGCGCGTCCGAGGCTTGCAAGGTCAGCGTTCTCAAGCTTCATGCCGAGTTCTTCAGTGATGACCTGACCGCCGGTAAGAACCGCGATATCCTCAAGCATTGCCTTTCTTCTGTCACCGAAGCCGGGAGCCTTGACTGCAACGACGTTGATCGTGCCGCGCACTGAGTTGAGAACGAGGGTCGTGAGTGCTTCACCGTCCACATCCTCTGCGATGATCAGGAGACCCTTGCCTGTCTGAACGACCTTCTCAAGAACGGGGAGAAGATCCTTCATGTTGGAAATCTTCTTGTCGTAGATGAGGATGTACGGATTCTCCATGACGCTTGTCATGGTGTCCCTGTTGTTGCAGAAGTAAGCGGAAAGATAACCGCGGTCGAACTGCATTCCTTCAACGAAGTCAACGGTTGTCTCGATGGTCTTTGACTCCTCAACCGTGATGACGCCGTCCTTGCCGACCTTGTCCATTGCGTTTGCGATCTCATCACCGATGGTCCTGTCGTTGTTGGCGGAGATTGAAGCAACCTGTGCGATCTCTTCCTTCTCCTGGATCATCTTTGCATCCTTCCTGATTTCATCAACCGTGAGCTTAACCGCTTTGTCGATACCTCTCCTGATACCCATGGGGTTGACACCTGCGGCAACACTCTTCATGCCTTCCTTCGTGATGGCGTATGCGAGCACTGTGGCTGTAGTTGTACCGTCACCGGCAACATCGTTAGTCTTTGAAGCAACTTCCTTGAGAAGCTGGGCGCCCATGTTCTCGAACGGATCCTCGAGCTCGATCTCACGTGCAACGGAAACACCGTCCTTCGTCACTGTGGGAGCACCGTATTTCTTGTCGAGCAGGACAAGTCTTCCCTTGGGACCGAGTGTGGTCATGACGGCCTTTGAGATCTTCTCAACACCGTTTACCAGTGACTTTCTGGCCTCTTCATTGAACTGTAACTGTT
>JBJEWN010000259.1:0-2678 GCA_051885075.1 Bullifex sp. | reverse complement strand
CCTAAACAGCACTCTTCCAGAATCGTGAAATTCGGTGAGTCACTGAAGAATGCGCTTCTGGAGGAAAAGAAGCGACAGGAGGAAAATGAGAAGGATTATGGTGAATTCTACTACCATGTAGTGGTGGAGGATGGTGCCACTTCCGAAACCCAGAGTCGCACATATTCGGGGCAGAGGATTTACCCTGTATGCATAGATGAATCGGGGAAGATCACATATCCGAATAAGTTCTCAAGGCCTTCAAGAAAGATAAGAAATAAGCTCGGGATCAAGTTCGACTACCACACTCTCCGTCATACTCATGCAACGAAGCTTCTGGAGAACGGAGCGAATATCAAGGCTGTTCAGATGAGGCTGGGGCACAAAGATATTTCCACGACACTCCAGATTTACTCTCACATGACGAAGGGCATGGAACAGGAGGCGGTCGACATTTTCGAGCGCAGTGTACACCGCTGAAAAAACGGTGTACAAATGGTGCACAAAAAGGGGTAAGAAATCACTGAACCCCTTGATAACTCTATATATTGTAACGTGTTATGTGATAATCTTCTTTTTCGTTATGAAAAAAACACTTATCATACCCGATAAGGAAAAAGAAAACTGATGGAAAGTGAAGCTCCCGGAAAGGGAGCTTCATGTGTCAGAATACAAGTCTCAGACTGATACTCAGCATGTCCTTGGGGTTGTACCCCATATAGGCGGAATACTCACTTATGGTATAGGAAGCGGAAAGCTCGGCAAAGAAGAGCTTCAGCCTTGCTCCGAAGGATGGGTAACCGCCCTTCAGTCCTCCGTAGAGTGAGAGCACATCCCAGAGTCCTATCCCTGCACCCATGTTCGTGTGGTACAGGATCTGAGAGCCAGAGAAATTCATGCATAGGCCAATTATGTCAGTCAGATCAACTGCGGCCTGAAGATCAAGGAAGCCAAGCAGCCTCATCCTCCAGCCTGTACCGAGTGTCAGGTTGCATGGAACTGAAAGAGTGGTACCGCCTGAATACTTATAGGGAATCGAAATGTCATTCATCGTTATGGCTGCGGAGAAGCCATAGGGCATCTCAAGGGTTGCACCGAGGTCCAATGAAACACCATATCCCTTCACGATACCGCCGATGAGCTTCGTGCTTCTCTTTGTCGCATAGTCGACAAAGGTATTCACATCGACAGCAGTCGTTGAGAAACGGAGATTAAGATGCCCCATACCGCCGACAGTCAGGGCATATTCATCACTGAGGGTGAATCTGTGGCTGTAGCCCGCCGAAACGGCTGAATCTACGTAACCCGTGAACTCTGCGGCAACACTTTCACCTTTACTGAAAAGACCTGCAGTTGCATCAAGTCCTAAGGAAAAGCCTCTTATGCGCATCCCTGAGCCGAGACTCAGTCTCACTATCGGGGCACTTCCGGAAAGAAATGAAACCGCATCGGAAACGGCTGCCATGTCTCCATGGGTTATTTTCTCCAGATCAATATCCTTAAGGTGCCCGACGTTGAGAAGATCGGCACGGATTGAGGGAAGCACAAGAGTGAAACCTTTATCCGTGACGGCACCTGCATTGGTGAAGAAAGCATCATCATTCTTTGCAAGTGCGATTCCGCTTCCTCCCATCGCTTCATAACGCATTGAAACAGGTCTGTATGAAACATCATGGAGACCGGAGAAAAGATCTGATGCACAAAGGGATGTAACAGTGAACACTGATATTAGAATGATAAGGGAAATCCTTTTCATTTCTTCTCCCCTCCTTTAAGCAGATTCAGAAGGGAAGCAATGCTGGGAAGCTTCACTTCCGTCTGATATACATTCGCTATCTGGTCCATGCATGCGATTGGAGTGAGAAGGTTATGGCATACGGAGGACACTGCATCCTTTGCAAGCTCCGAACCGGCTTTCTTCACTGCATCTTTTACAGCGTTCTGTCCTTCGGAAGTAGTGATGTCAACGGACCTTGAATTGGATGAAATGTCCAATGCGGATGTAAACACATCCTCAATGCTTGCAAGAAGTCCGTCAACGAGGTTCACAGTGAGCTGACACGCTATGTAGTCACCGTTTGTGAGTGTTTCCTTTGTCAGAAATGATGTCACCGGTGAAAGCAGATTATTCATCTCCCTTTCAACCCATCCCGATACTTCCGTCACGATAGTATTGTATAACTCCGCAAAGGACTTTTCCTCTTCACCGGCATCCTCTCCTATCTCAATTTCAGGAAGACATGCGCTGATAACACCGCTTAACTTTTCCCCGCAGCCGTCAAACAGCTGGGCTGTTCCCTTCATTCCGGAGAGTATTTTTTCATCGGTAAGGGGAGCTGTCAGAAATGCCTTCATCTCCTCTTCACTGTAGCACTTGGCCTTAACCGTGGCAGTAAGTGCTTCAAGTTCATCGGAAGAAAGGCTTCTCAGCACCTTTCCCGTGAAATCTTCAGCTCTCTCAATGGAGAAGCTTATCGCATGCCCGTCTCCCAGTATTGCCCTGACCATGTCAACCCTTCCTTCCTCATCCACGGAATCATTGACTGCAGCAGGAATCTGAAGAGGCTTCTTTGATGCGATTCCTGCCTTCTGCCACACATTGTCAAGCGAGCATGAGAAAAGCAGGAACAATGAAAGTATCATTACAACAATCTTTTTCATGACTGACAGGATAACTCTCAAAAAGGCAGATGTTCAAT